>VHBT01000005.1 GCA_016871815.1 Candidatus Dependentiae bacterium | reverse complement strand
TTTTCATCAAGGCAAAAGTTAATAAATTTTTTAGCAAGACTTTGTTTTTTGCTATTCGCAATCATAACCCAATCGTTTGAAATGACAATTCCCCCTTCTTGGGGAACAACGAAAGAAATATTTTGATTGTATTGGTGAGCCATTTGAATTGTTTTGTATGATGCAAAAGCAAGAGGGACAACGTTGTTGAGAAAAAGAAGCGCGATATTGGTATCGGTGTAAATTTCTACAAATTGTTTTTGTGTTTCAAGAGCTGTTTTAATTTTTGTTAATTCAGCGGAGCCAATTTTTTGTAAATTAATGCCAGAACCAAGTGCTCCAAGGCTGGTAAGCGTTAAGGGTTCATCTGGAACACAAATTTTGATCTCAAGTGGTTGGAATAAATAATTCCAAGAAAGAGGAGTTGGAACGCTTACAACTTCTTTATTAATTCCGATTCCAAAAAAACTCCATGCATACGGGACAGAATTAAATACGAATTCTTTTTTTTGAAAAAAAGTATGCAATTGAGGGTACGTATGGATCTCTTCTTTGTTCATGGTGGTAATTAACTTTTTTTGCATAAGTTGAGGAACAAGGTAGTCCGAAACAAGTGCTAAATCGTACGGAGTGCTTTCATCTGCCATCAAAATACATGCTTCAGCGTCAGTTTCGATATTTTTTGCATTTATTTTGATCCCTGTTTTCTTTGTAAATTCATGTAAAATTTCAGTCGAAATCATCTCGGGAAAAATAATAACATTAAGCGCATCTTTAGCGGGAAAAATAAGCGAGTTTATTTTCGGAAGATACAAAAAAAATAGTAGTATGAGGGTGTAGCTCATAAATATCATGTATTGCAATTTGTTTTTCCAAAAAGCAGAAAATATTTTATTCATTTTTACTGACCACTTTCGGACTCATTCTTTTTAATGATGGTGTACGAGCAATATAATACAATAAAGCTAATAACAATCATTAAAGATGAAACAGCGCTGAGCACTGGTGAGCTTTGAGACCTGAGTCGAGAAAAAATATACAAAGAAAGCGTTTGAATTTCTGGGCCCGTGCAAAAAAAAGAAATAAAAAAATCGTCTAAAGATAACGTGAAAGCCATAAATGAAGCGGTTATTAGCGCTGGTTTTAGAAGAGGAAGAAGAATGTTTTTCGTGGTGTACCAGTAGTTGGCTCCTAGATCAAGTGAGGCTTCGATGAGATCTTTTCCGAGTTCATTAAATTTTGTTCGAATGATGGGAATAACAAAAATTAATCCAATTGCCGTGTGGCCAATAATAAGGCTTACAAATCCGCAGGGAATTTCTAAAAATTTAAAAAGATTAAAAAGAGCCATAGCAAGAACAATATCTGGTGTGAAAATGTTTGGATAAAAAATAGCATCTAAATTTTGTTGACGAGTTTTTATGGTACTTAAAACAAACATTGTGCCAAGTAAAACACTTAAAAAAGTTGATGAGAGCGCAATAAAAAGAGAATTAAAAAGTGCGCTTGAAATTTCGCTCGATGAAAATAACGAGAAGTACCACTTGAAGGTAAATCCGCCCCAACTGGCAGCAAGTGTTGATGCATTGAATGAATGAATGAACAAAGAAATTACGGGAAAATAGATAAAAACATACACCAGGCCAACGAAAAAAGATAAGACATAAAATTGAAGATTTCTATTCATGTTAATATTCCCCTTCTCGTTCTGGAGCAAGGACGTGCATCGTCGGCTTATAATTTTTGATATATCGGATGAGTTTGTAGGTTATGATGCACAGGAGGATAGAGAGTAAAAATGCAGTAATTCCAGCTACGGTAAGTGCTGCGCCTTGTGCATAATTGGATGCGACTAAGTAAGTATTTACGATGTTATTTCCCCATAATGCATAATTCGCTCCACCAAGAATTTCGATAACTGCGTATTCTCCAAAAGTCGGAACCGATACCAATAAAATTCCATTAATTAATCCGCCCTTAGAAAGAGGCAAAATAACTCTGTAAAATGTTTCAAAATTGGTTGCTCCAAGATCAGCAGATGCTTCTAGAAGATTTTTTTTGATACTTGAGAGCGACAAGTAGAGTGGTAAAATCATGAACGGCAGAAAGCAATAGGTAAGACCAACGATGATCACTGGTTTGTTGTTGAGCAGGTGCATACTATCTTTTGTGATATACAACATTTTGAGTAATGAACTAATAAGCCCATTTTTTTGTAACAGAACAAACCATGCGTACACTTGTGTCGCGATATTTGTCCATGATGGCATGATCAAAAGTAATAACAAAAAAAGTTTAAATTGTTTAATGCAAAAAGCGATGTAGTAAGCCACAGGGTATGCAATTACAATACATGCTGCGGTGGTGAGGGCAGAAAATAACAGTGAATTAAGAATTGCCCAGATATGAGTTGTTGTACAAATAGCTTTGTAGTGCGCGAGTGTTAACGTTATTGAGTTTGAAGAAAAGTCTAATAATGAGAAAATAAGAACGATACTTAGGGGAAGGAGCACGAAAAGAGACTGCCACAAGAGAGCAGGGGTAGAAAAAAACGTGAACCATTCAGCTTCAATAATTTTTTTAAATGACATCATTAATGCTCCAGGAGAACGACATCTTCTTTGTAAAAATGCAAGTTTACTTCATCGTCATAATTTAAAATTTCTTCAGGCACGTGGTCTTCGTTTTGCTTAAATACTTTGATGACACAGTTTTCGCTTATTTCAACGTCAAACAGCGTTGCTTGTCCTTGGTACAAAATGTTTTTAATTGTTCCTGTGATAATATTTTCGATATGCGGTAATCGCTTTTTTGTAATTTTGATTTTTTCTGGGCGTAGACTGATGTATGAGTGCGCGCCAGGGACGATCCAATTTCGTTCGTGATGTACATAGACTTTGATTGCTCCAAAATCTGTTGTTTCAAGCTCGTAGCAATGTGCGCCGTCGTCTTTGTGTAAGATTCCATGAATAATGTTGGTTGTTCCCACAAAGTTTGCAACAAAACGTGATGCTGGAAATTCATAAATATTTTTTGGTGTGCTGAGTTGCTCAACTCGACCTCTGACGTTTAAGATCGCCATGCGGTCGGCGACAGTAAGCGCTTCGCGCTGATCGTGTGTAATGTATACAAATGTCATACCGAGTTTTTCTTGTAAATCGATTAGTTCGATTAACATTTGCTCTTTGAGTCGTTGATCAAGCGCCGCAAGAGGTTCATCAAGCAGAAGGACTTCTGGTTCGGCAACAATTGAGCGCGCGAGTGCAACGCGTTGTTGTTGCCCGCCCGAAAGTTGCCCAATCATCTTTTGGTCGTGTCCGCTCAGGCAAACGGTTTTAAGTATTTTTAAGACTTTATCCTCGATTTCATCTTCAGATGTTCTGCGAACGCGCAATGGATAGGCAACGTTTTCAAAAACCGAAAGATGTGGAAACAGGGCATAGCTCTGAAAAACGGTGTTGATTTTCCGTTCGTGAATAGGGGTGGAGGTAATATTTTTTTTTCCAAGGAAAATGTTCCCGGAATTTACTGTTTCAAGTCCTGCGATAAGCCGTAAAATGGTTGTTTTGCCACACCCGCTTGGTCCAGCAAGGGCAAAAAATTGTCCTTGTGGAATTTCCAGGCTGAGGTTATCGATTACCAATTCTGAACCATAATATTTTGTTACATGTTCAAGTTTTAAGCCGCTCATCAGTCCTCAAAAACCTTTCTGATTAGTGTTTGCAATCGTGTTCACACGCCTTTGTGTCAAATGCGTTTGCGCAAAAAATAGGCACAATGACGTCGGATATTATACATGGAATTACCACCGATACGAGAAGAACTATAAAAATAATTCCCATGCCGTGCTTAAGATCGGCAAATCCATGGCTTAACAAGTACAAAAACGACGCAAGGGCGCTGATAAATGAGTGAGAGAAATGAGAGACCATCGCGCTTGACATCAGGTCGTCACAATTTTTTTTGTGGCTCAACAAGAGTCCGTTAACGATTCCGGCGATCAAGAATGGTAAAATGGAGGTCAAATGATGTTTAAAGCAAAGGTGCAGGGTTACATTTAGGCCAAAAAATTGACTTCCCCAGTATGGTAAAAAGACGTCAGAGAGGGTACAGAAAACCGCAGGAACAATCGCGCCCAGGGAAAGAGAGCCCCAAAAGCTGTTTGAATATTTACGAAATGCCAACACAACTGATGATGAGGCAAATAAAATATGAATAAAATGCAGTGTGTGAAAGAGGGTGTTTGCACTTTTTGCGCAAGCGGCAACGTCTGGGACGTTAAAAAGCATCAAGCAGACAACAAAAAGACTTGCTGCAACAGCCAAAATTCCATAGGGAACATGGCATAAAAGCTCAGATTTGAGCAGTTCAATTACCGACGTTTTAATATTTTGGGATTTTTCTGAAGAATTCATCGCAGGCTCCAAGATTGTTTTTTACGTTTTTTTACATTTAGAAAAGCAGTATTGGCAAATAAGTCAAATTTTATCACTTTTGCCCAGAAAATTGTTGATTATTCTAAACCATTTTAAATTGATAGAATAAAATTCATGCGTAATATTTTTATAAGGTTATTTTTCTATGAAACGTTGTTTTTTGTTATTTTTGGCTCTTTTTTCTTCTGTGCAGTCTGCTGCAGGTTCATTAGATTGGACTGCTGATTTTGTCTTTCGGCATGCAACGGGTATTCAGCTACGGGACTGGAAAGTAAAAGAAAATTGGAAAACGGTTTTTTTGCCACAGGCTGGTATTTCTGTTCTTGAGGGCCTGGTGTTAAAAAAAACTGATCTTTCAAGAGAAATTGTTGGTAGTGATAAGGATTTTAATACAAAAACAACTATCGCACTCTTTTTTTGCGTTAAATTATTATATCACGTTGTCCCCGTTTTCATGAGAGGCGGTTCTCTTGCGGATGGTTGTAAATCATTCTTTCAGAGCGGGCAATTTGCGTTGTGCTGTTTGCTTCTTTCGCAGATGATTCCTGGGGAAGGAAAGATCCCCAAAAAAGATGAGCGCGTTCGTATTGCGGTGCTTGTTGCTGGATTGGCGACAATTATTTGGCGAGCGTACGCTATTCAACGCGTTTTAACCAGATTGGATGAGGAAATAAAAACATTAAACAAAGAGTTACATTTACCCTTAAAACACCGATCATACGTATTTGACGGGTCTGATCGGGATCAAGATTTGGTTCTTGTTCCTCGACTTGAGCTTCAGTCGCTTTTTCATGGATGGTTTAATTTTTGGACGACCAGAGAATGTTATAAGAGGCATTTTGAAGAAGAAGTTTGTAAGTATGGTTTGTTGAATTGGTTATTGGATTATGAGAATTATAAGACTAGAGTTTTGAACGAAAATTTCTTTGAGCCTTTGAGTCGTATTTACTTAGAGGGTAAAGGGGCGGCTCTTTTACTCAGATCGCTTACTTCCTTATTTTTTACCGTTGTTTCAAAAATTACTGGTTCGCCTGCTATTTTTAAGCAAAAATTTATAAGAAGAGATCTTTTTGATCTGCTTTCTTGGGACTTGCAAGAACAAATTACGTTATTGAATGAACAGGATTTATTAATAAATGCGCATAATTTGTTTGGCGGATATTATTCTCAGGGGTTGGTTGATTATACGCAGGAATGGTATTATCAAGATAATCCAAAAGAAATTAATTCTTGCGCAAGATATTTTGCTGTAAACAGAGATGGTTCATATTCACCAGAAATTAAAACATTATCGAATAAAGAGCTGCTTGCACGGTTCAGAGATGGAGAAATTAAATATAAGGGCACAGTTGATCGAAGATATTGGAATACATTTTTTGATGTTGCGGGTTCATTTGTAAATATTAGTGATATTAACCCAAATGAGAATTACAACGTTATGGAGCAGTCACTACGAGCGTTTTTGGCATTTGCTGATGGGTATGACGCTCGTATGCGGAATACCGCACGGGTCTTTGCTCGAAAAGTTCTTCAGGTTAAGCCAAAAAGTTATTTAGCACACAAGACATTAAGTGTTGTTTCTCGCTTGGAAGCCCAAGAACCGGTTGCGGCGACTCCCGCTTTATAAGTATTGGCTCAGAATGATTAATCGATATTTTGTATTATTTTTAGCTTTTTTTTCTTCCGTGCTGTCTGCGGCTGGTTCAACAAAAGATTCGTTGCAAATAACAGCATACGCAAAAAATGCGGTGGAGTTTTGGGGGGGTTTTGCCACTGGAATTCAATCTGCTGATTGGAATCGCGAAAATACAAAAAAGATTTTTGCACCGATGGTTGGCCTTTCGATCCTCGAATCTTTATTGCTTCAACGATTGAATTTGGGTCGAAATATTGTTGGAGATCATCGTGATTTTAATACAAAAACTACGATCGCTTTGCTTTTTGCTTCTCGCATGATGTATCACGTGTTGCCATCGATTTTGGGTAAGCGAGGTTTTTTGCATGGGGTAAAATCGTTTGCGCAGGGCGGGCAGTTGGCGGTTGTCGCAGCGATGATGATGTTGCACTACCCAGATAATTCAGTAAAAAAAGCATTTTTGGCAATGGTTTTCTTGAGTCTTATGGCTTGGCAGTTCTATGAAGTCTATCAAGTTCACCAGCAGGTTAAAAAAGAGCTTTCAGTGCTGAAAAAAGCAGATAAAATATATCTGCAATTTCGCCCAAACGCAGAGCACGATGTAAAACTTCCTGCGTATTGCACTCAAAATGTATTATTACTTTGCGGAATGGGTGCCTCTATGAATGGGATAGCAAAGTCGACTTCAGAGTATTTTAGAAAAGAAGTTAGAAATCCAGATGAACCAAGATATCATTTTTTAAGGCAGAACAATGACATTCTTTTGCCGGGTGCTTTTTTTGCATCTGGGATTGATCGACTCATGTTTAATAGCATGGAGTCTTTTTTTAAATTGTTATTTATTCCTTTAGGACTTGTATCTTACTTTGCAACATCGATATACAAAATATATCGTTTTCACAAAAGCGGGCAATTTCAAATAAATCGCGCTTTTGAAAAGCTGCCAAAGGTATTTCAACCCGTCAAAGATGTTTTTTGTAAATATGAGGATTTTAGTTGGGGGTGGGATAAAAATCTAATGTTTTTCCCGGTTACAGGATTTATACCCAAACATCTTTTTGATCAACTTTCTTCTGGGTTGCGTCAAAAAATAGATCAACTTAATCATCATGATTTGTTATTAAAAGCATACAATTTGTTTGGAGGTGCTGAATGTGCGTACGATCTTTTTCGGTATACGCATCAACTTTGGGACGATGGTCCAGGACGTTTAGACAACCCTGTTGCTGCTCGTAAGCGGCAATTAAATTATATTCGACGAATGATTATTATTCCGCCTAATGTTATTAATGATCAACTGCAGGCAGCGCAGAATTTGATTAATCAACTTACGCCTCAACAATTGTTTAATTTAGCAGAGCAGGATCCGGATTTCTTAGGTCTGGGTGTTTGTAATTTTGGAACAAGAGGACTTAGAGAAATTGATGGGTATAAACAAGAAAATAATGGAGCAAGTCCGTGGAACTTCATGGAATATAGTTTGCAGCAATTTTTGGCTTTTAATCATGAATATCCTTTGACGGTTCGTCAGCGTGCGCGTGCGATGGCGCGAGAAATCATGAGAGACTATCGACCGCGAAGTTTTATTGCGCAACAAACGCTTGCGGCGACTGCCGACTTGGAAGCGCAAGAAGCACAGGTTTAAATTTTAGAACGATCCAGAGAATGAAAGATGCCAGTTGTAGGTGTTTTCTTCGGGAAAGCTTACGTTCAGTTTCCAGCCAACATCAAATTTTACAATTCCCAGGGGTGTATACAACTTTGTACCAAACCCAACTGTTCGGTAGGTGTCTTTGAGTAGTTGATTGATTGACGATTGCGAGAGAGCACCGCGATCATAAAAAAAGTGTAATTCTGCATTCTTGAGAATTAAAAATTTAATTTCAGTGTTGAGCTGGAGCATGCTGGTGCCCCCTTGTACGGTGTATCCCGTCTGTCCATTACTCATGACATACGTTCCAATCGGCGGGACTGTGTCTTTTGAATAGCCTCTCAGTGAATTTGTGCCACCAAGAAAAAATCTATCTTCGGGATGAATGTTGGAAAACGCAGAATCGGTAAAAATGTGGCCAGCGCGTAAAGTTAGCCGCATACCGATGTGTGTACCAAAGTTTTTGGCAAAAAGTTGTTTAAATTGGCAGCGAATCGCCGGAGAATTGCCATACGAGATGATAGGAAATGCGACTTTGCATTTTGCGATAGTTACCGAGCCTTCGCTCATTGGCTTGAGTTCATCAAGAGCTATTTTTTTGTAGGTTGGTTTGACATACACCGACAGTAAATTTTTATCCAAGAGATTATTGTTAAAGTTAAGATTTCCATGCAGCTGGGTGAGTCTTGAACTCTCTATGCCAGCTTTCCACCCAAATTGAGGCTCATACAAAATTGGTGGCGGGGTTGTTATGATTTTAAATTCAACTTTATGCTCATGAAGAGCTTTTTTTTGTTCGGTGAGGTTGAGAAGATAGTGATGCATTTTGCTGCGCAGCAAAAATGAATTGATTTGGTTTTCTCCCAAAAGATCGGGGATTCGATAGCCAAGGCAAATATGTTGATCTCGCCTATCGGCCTGACAGGCAATCGTGATAATATCAGCACGATTTGTTGGGTTTTTAATTAAATAAGTGCCAGCGATTTTAGAAGAATATTTTCGCTCAGTGAGCAACTCCTCGTTTGAAAGAAAAACACCAAATTTAAATCGAATTTCATATGGATCATCATCTAGAATCTGAGCGATGATATGTTTGGGATTTTTTGGATCGGTGATTTGGTTTGGAGAGAGTTTGATGTGTTCAAAGATTTCTAAACTGTGGAGTTGATTTCGTGCGGCGATAATTTTTTGCTGTTCCCAAACGCTTCCTTCTTTGATGTTGCAATTTTTAAGAATTTGCTTGAAGGGAAGTTTTGTAAATCCTTGCACGACAAGTTTTCCGCAGATCGATTGTTCTCCTGGATTGATCGTACAAACAGCTACAATGCCTTCGTCAGTATTTTCGTTAGAGATTGAGTTTTGGAGAGAGCAGTCTACCGTTGCATGCCAAAAACCAGCTTGGTATAAATCATTTAAAATCGTTATCCGTAAGTTAGAAATGACTTCTGGATCAAATGGGATATCTTTGAGTGTCTCTTCGATTTTTTTCTTGTGTTTAAAAATTGCTGGATCAGTGTTTATAACTTTTATTTCTTTGAGTATTCGTTGAGTTCCCGGCCTTACGATAATTTCTAGATTACAATGTCGCGGTTGTTCGTGATTAAAAATCATTCGAGTGTTAGTGATTTCAAAATCCCAGTATCCCCGTCGTTGAGCTAGAGAGTTAATTTTTTTGAGCGTATTTTTTATAAACGATGTTGAGCAGAGGGTTTTTTGTGTTGATGTGATTAGAGGCAGATAAAAGGGTTTAGCATCAATCGTTTTTATTCTTAGATCAGAAGATTTTATTTGGGGACCTTCGGCTATTGAGATTTTGAATAAATCAGATGTTTCATGAAATTTAATTTGAGGCTTCCAGCATCCTTTTGATTGATACAATAATTTTAGTTGATGTTTAGCTATCGATTCTTGCAGTACCCCCTTGGTTGAAATGTGAGAGCTTAATGAGTCGAAAATTTCTTTTGCAGAACAGATTTTGTTTCCATAAAGAGCTATTTTTTTTGACTCAATTGTTCCCGTGATTACGATATGAGCAGCATTTTTTTTATGATTAAATGAAACATGGGCAGTCACTGTTGTTTTTAAAAACCCAAGATCAAAAAGAACTTTTTTAATTCTCAGATTCCAAGATTTAATGGTTGGTTGATTGTATTGATATTTTTTTATAAGCGGGTTGAGAAGGTTTGAAAGTTTAGCGGCAATAACCCCCTGAAAAGCTTTTTGTTGCATTGGATTGAGAGGGAAAATGGATTTAAAATCTACTTTATTTATGTAATAACGCGGGCCTGGTTGAATATAAATATTTATGATGCAGGTGTGTGTTTTTTCATCGATGTTGATAGAATCAGAAATTGTTCCTTTGAGGTATCCATCAAACAGTAGTCGATTTTTGAGAGCATCAAGAGATTGCTTGTGCACTTCTGGTGAAAAAATTTCTCCCGGTTGAATTGTGTACAGTGCTTCATAAAAATGCCTCAAACTCATAGAGGAATGAATACGAATTTTTCTGAGGATTATTGCAGGTTCGATCGTGCATGTTAGGGTTACCCCTCCAGCAGTAGGAGTTGTTTTAAGAGAAATACTTTTGAAGCGTTTTTTTGCTTTTAAAATCTCGCGTGCATTTTCGATTTTTTCTTCTGAGATAATACTTCCCACGTTAAAATCTGTTAAATAGCAAAACTCATCTAATGAAATCGTATTTTTTGCATTCAAAACGATCGAATCTATTTTTTGTGAAAAATAACATGTGGTTGAAGAAATAAAAAAAATAAAAAGTAGGAAGAAAGGTATTTTTTTCAACAATACTCAACAATGTTTAAAATCAGAAAAATTTATTTTTTTTACTCTACTATTTTTATATGAATTTGAAAAAAGATTATTGCAAAAGGAGGGCTAAAAAAGCCCTCCTAATTTTTTTACTCGTTGTTGCTGATGATTCTAAAAACACCACGGTAGTTTCTTGGTGTTGTGTTTGATTCAACATCTACAAAATCAATCTTGGTTTTCAAGGTTCCTTCGTAAATGGTATCGATAAGATTATCAAGCATTTCGCTTTCTCCGTTTACCAGGATAATAAGTTTATCCTCATCAAGATTTTCACATATACCTTCGAGTTTGAATTTCTCAGCAGCATGCTGAATTTTTTCTTTGAATGACATATCCTGGACGTTTCCAGAAATAGTTATTCTTAGGCTCCTCTTCATGTTTCCCCCCCTGAAGAAGTTGTCCTTTTCAACAGTACGACTGTACCAGAGTTGTAATTTCTGAGTCAAAAGAGTCTTTATTCGGATAATTTTTTGTAGAGTTCTAGATGCTGGTTGACCATTGCCTCTACGGTAAAATTAGAAAGGTCGTCGTTGTTATTTGCGATTTGTTCGTAAAACGATTGATCGTTGTAGCATTTTAATAAAAATGATTCAAAAGACTTTGTATCAAACTGGGTAATTAAAGCCCCGTTTTTGTTGGTTTCTATTACATCTTTTATGCCACCAGTGTTGTAGCAGATGACGGGGAGTTTAAAAAGTCGAGCTTCGATGATGGCGCACGGAAGTCCTTCCCACAAAGATGTTAAGGCAAAAAGATCCCAACGAGCCAAAAATGGTGAGATGTTTGGTTGCCAGCCAACAAAAGAAACGAGATGAGAGATTTTTAGAGTGCCTGCAAGATCTTGAAGGTTTTTTTTAAGTTCTCCGTCGCCAATGATTTCAAGGCGAGCGTGTACGTTGTTTTTATGAACGAAATTACTAAAAATGGTAATAAGATCGTTTATATTTTTTTGGGGTTTAAAGCAACTTACGCTTCCGATTATTAATGGATTTTCTTCAGAGAATTGTTTCTTGCTTTTATGAACGTATTGCGGTGGGGAAATGAATGCTGCCGCTCTAATAATTGAATTTTTTGATTTAAAGAAAGGAAAAAACTTCATTCCGATAGACTGATCGTAGCTAGAAACGAGGACAAAGTGAGTGGTAATAAGTGAGGTAATCCATTCACATAAGAAAATAACTATCCATTTTGGGTATGATTGGTGTTCATGAAACGCAAATCCGTGAACGGTGTGAACCCTGATCGGGATTCTTGCAAAAAAAGCTGCCCAACGACCAAGAATTCCAGCTTTTGTGCTGTGGGTATGAATAATTGTTTTGCCTGCATATTTTTTTGATAGCTCTTTAAGTGTTTTTATAAGATCGAAAAAAGTCTTTATTTCATTCCAAATACCCGAAATCGAGAGTTCTCTTTTGAGCGTAGAAAGAAGAATTACAGAGGAATCATCTTTTGTTGCAGAAACAAGAACGCCTTCGTTTCCTGAAATAAGTGAGGTTTTGACGTTGTTTTTTGTTTTAAGGCCAGAGTGAAGCGCGAGGCAGACTTTTTGAGCTCCGCCAAGTTCAAGCTTTGTTATGAAATAAATAATATGCATGAGGTTTTTTTATCGGATTTAATTTTAAAGAATCATCGAGATAATAATCGAAAGAAGAAGAGAATAGATAGCTCCTGATTCTAATAAAAATTGAGCGAAAATCGTCGTTTTTCTGAGCTTTTCGTATTGGCTTGGATTCAAAGCTGCTTGAATTGCACTTTTTGACGATACAAGGGTTGCGCTGATCGCAGGTCCTGCAGAGCCAAGTCCACTTGCAAGGGTGATTGCGTAAAAAGAAAGACATTCAATTGCAGAAAGGTGAGCTGTTGAAGTGTAAAATAATTTGAATGATAAAAAGAATGCGAAAAAAATTGGGGTTTCGATAAATGCACTTGTGATGAATGTGAATGTGCTAATTTTCCCATACATGTACGGATTGAGTCCGATCGCAGAAATGTTTGATCGCGCAAGGGCTGCTTGTGCAATTCCTGTGCCAATTGTTGCAACGCTTAAAGTCAGGCACGCGGCAGATAATTTAATTCCTTCTTGTAGGGTCAAGTCGGGCGAGAGCTTAGAAAATGCTATTAATCCGATGATGAAGCTAAAGATTGTTGAGACTTCAGCAAAAGATTCTAGCAGCAACATGATTGTTGAAAGTTTTTTACCAATAAATGGTTGTCGTGCAGATGCGTGAGCAGCAGCATTAACCGCCTGTCCTGCTGCAATTCCCGAAAAAAGAGAACTTAGTCCAAATGAAAGTCCAATACTTGCTTTTACCAGACCAATTGGAAGTGTTGCAGGTAAGCTGCTACCAAATAAAAAAATAATAACAAAAATAAGACCCAGTGCTGGTCCGCTTTCGATTAGAAGAAGACCCAGAAATTGTAGCTGACGAATAACTTTGACGCTTTCTTGTTGACGAGCAAGAGCTTGTGCGGCTCCAGAAAAAGACATTCCTTGTCCAAGTGTTGCACCAATAGCGCTGAGAGAAATGGCTAAAAATGCACCAGCGTAGTGACCGAAATGTGCTAAAAAAGAGAGCATCGCATTCATATATCAATTCTCTTCAGATTCTTTTTGAGTTGCAAGACCAGTGTAGGTTAGCGTTAATAATGCAATCACGCCAGATTGTAACAAACCTTCAAACAATCCAAAGAATAATTGCAGTCCTGCGGGAATAAGAAAAACAACATATAACGCGCTGAGATATGGTTTTAGATGAGCAACAAACTCAATTCTGCTTTTAAGCATGGATATTGCCAGCGATAGGATCGTAAGAATTGCAAAGTATATAAATAAATAGGGAAAAAATAATGAGAGCACAAGGAACATGAGTTGTAAAATTACAGAACCAGCAAGAATGTTTCCAAATAATCGAAATGACATTGAGGTTATTTTTGCAATATCTCCGATGACGTGCATTGGAAGCATAAAGAAGAAGGGTTGTATGTATTCTTTGAGGCGATGCCATCCATGAGCTTTAAATCCTTTGTATTGAACAAAACAAAAGCTGATCAGGGCCAGAGCAAATGTTGTGTTTACATCTCTGGTTGCTTCTTCTACGTGAGGAATAAGGCTTACCAATGTGCATGAGAACGCGAAGAAGAAGAGACTAAATGAAGTATGGAACGACTCTTCGTCAAACTCGCCTAGAGTTTCGCTTGTTGTTGATACCAGCATATTAGTGATGCTTTTTGATATAAAGCTAACCATAGATTCTGGTTTGTGTTTTATAAAATAAATAATTGTGCTGCAGAGTATAAAAAGTACGAACATGGCAAACCATGTGCATATCACGGTATCAAGATGAAGCGTCCAAAAGGGATGAGTTAGATTTAACTGCTGAAAAAAATTTTTTGTGTGAAAGCTAAAAATATTTAGTTCCATTTGGATCCTTGCACGGCAAGTAGTGTGGTGAGTATTAAACTAAAAATGAATCCAGAAAAAAACAATAGATAGGATGGTTGTAAATATTTTTGAGCACATAAAAAAAGACTTCCGGTAACCAATAATCGCAAAACAAAGATTGTGAGATATCGATCTGGACTACTTTTTGTGTGTTGTAATAATTGAAGCATTCCGTGAATTGCGCCAATTATAATTCCAGCAATCAAATCTAAAAAAAACATTAAAATTTTCCGATTGCTATTTGTGGGCTTAGGTGAATAGCGTCTTCTACTTTTTCCCAATTAATAATGTTCCAAAACGCAGAAATGTAGGCATTTCTTTGGTTTTGGTACTTGAGATAATATGCATGTTCCCATACATCGATTCCAAGCACTGGGGTGAGGTTTTTTGAGTATGGGTTATCTTGGTTTGGTGTTGCCATGATAGAAAGTTTTTTTTCGTTATCGATGCATAACCAAGCCCAACCGCTTCCAAAAACAGAAAGAGCAGCTTTGTTAAATTGGGTAGTAAAAATTTCAAGCGATCCAAAATTAGTTGTAATCATTTTCTCAAGAGTTGGAGATGGGGTTTGCTTGTGCGGAGAGAGCATTTGCCAAAATAATGAATGATTTAAATGGCCGCCACCATGATTCCTGACGACCTTGGATAAATTTTCGGGAAGCTTTTCATAGTGAGAGACAAGCCAAAAAAGTGATTTTGACTGAAATTCGGAAAATTTTTCTAACTCAGCATTCAGGTTGTTGATGTATGCTTGATGATGTTTTTTGTGATGTATTTCCATCGTTTCTTTGTCGATGTGAGGCTCAAGGCTTTCTGCTGAGTATCCAAGAGCTGGAAGTGTGAAAGGGTAAGTTTCTTTTAAAATTGAGAGCATCCAGCTGTTCATAAAGATCTCCATAGTGGTTTAGTTAAAAATAACTGGCCACGCTTTTTCTTGTATCTTGAGAATACAGTTTTTCATTTGAAATACTAAAACTAGTTACACGGTAGTACAAATTCATTTAAAAGTCGAAATGCTATGAAAAAATATAATCCATTATTTTTGTTTTTAATTATTACTTTTATTGTCCAAAATGCTTGCTCGGCTCAAAATGAAACAGTGTCCAGCCCGCAAGAGGCTTCTTCTTCTGGAGTTATTTCATCTTTGATAAAAGATATAAAACAAGTGGCTATTCAGAAAGGAAAAACTGGCATTTCAGCACTTTCTGACATTGCATCTCAAACTATTGATGATTATTTGAGTGGTAAAGAAATAGATATCGCAGAAACGGCTGGTAAAGTTGTAGAGGCAGGTTTTGTAAAAGAACAGCGATATGAAATATCAACTGAAGTAAAGCATCTTGAATTGCAACGTGCGGGTGTTGTGATCTTAAAAAAAGGTGATTTAAATATTGTTTCTTTTAAATATTTACCCAAAAAAGAAACCATGCCAACGTGTGGAAGAAATGGAGACAAAATTATTTTGGGTTCAAATCAAGGATCATCTTCTTACAATACTGTCTTTAATGTTACCTACAAAGATCAGTTGCCTGATATAAAAATTACAGGAAATGGTATGGTTCGTGTTATGGGACCAGCAGAAGGACAAACGGTCTTTCTGGATCTTTCTGATGATTCAAAATGTGTTATTGAGTCTTTGCGAGCAAACTCTGTGAGAATAAAGCAATCAGGGATGTCGCAACTGCTTCTAAGTTCGTTAGTTACAACTGATCTTGATGTTTGGTTGGAAGAGGGGAGTGAAGCAAACCTTATGGGATTGAGCGTGGGCGATAAAATTGTTGCAAAATTGCAGGCTCCAGCTCGAGATGAAGACCGATATCCATTATTACGTATGGATGGTAGAACAAAACTTTTAGATGCATCCTTGGGATATCATGCAAAACTTGATGCATTAAATTGTTCTGCTGCAACGGTATATTTGGCTGTTCATCCCTATAGTTTTATAACACAGGTGTATGTGAAAGATTACTTGTTGGTAAAACCGTATCCAAAAATTCGCCAAAAAGTGTATGAGGCTTTAGATGTCTCTGCGCGCGTTGAGTATGCGGGGGTTCCTCGAAGGATCAAATCTCAATGTGATATTTCTATGGCTCCGTCGCGAACATCTTCTGTTCTTTCGTGGGTTGCTGGAAAGGTCGGTGATACTTTTGGTGTTCGAGTTGATCCGACTCAAGTGACAGATTTGATCTCAGATAAAATTAATCAAAAAATTGGCCAAAAACTTGGTATTTCAGCTCATTAAACGTGAATAAATGATAAAACGAATTTTGTTTATAATTGTTTTGATTTTAGGATGGTCTTTGGCTGACCTATCTTTCCCTTTTTTATATGAATCGGGTAAGGGAAAAAGAGCGATTGTTGTTGGGGCTACTGCAGGGATGGGGCGAGAAACAGCGCGGCGATTGATGGCTGACGGATATATTGTTGGTTGTGTTGGTCGTCGACAAGAAAGACTTGATGAACTTGCAAAAGAATTTAAAGATCAATGTCTGCCGTTCAAAATTGACATGAGTCATGATGATGCAATAGAAAAATTGAATACATTAATTGACCGGCTTGGTGGGTGTGATTTGATGGTGATCTCGATCAGTCAAACGGCTCAGGCGTACACCGCTGGCAACTACAAAAATCGATCAACTCGGAGCGATATTATTTCTCTTGAACGAGAAGAAATTAATCTTGATTGTTTGGGCTTTTGGCGAGCGGCTATTGTTGCATGGGAGCATTTTAAAAAACAAAAATCAGGGCACTTAGTGGGTGTTTCTTCAACCTCAGGGCTTATCGGCGCCGCTGATTCGCCTGGATATTGCGCATCAAAAGCATTTATGCAGCGCTACATGGAGAGTTTGCGAAACTTTGCTCTACAAAACAAATTACCAATTTATGTAACCGATATTATCCCTGGATATGTTGATGTTGATTGGGCAAAGCCTGGCGAAGATCCAAAAGAATATTGGTCAAGCAGTGTGGAGAAAGCTGGTCAGCAAATATTTGATGCGATTAAATCGCGTAAAAAAGTTGCATTTATTACCAAGCGGTGGCGAATTATTTCATGGCTTTACATAATTTGTCCGAATTGGATTTATAATTGGGGACTTTTTTAAGGGGTCAAGAATTTTTTATTTTTCGTTAATGATTGCGATTTGAAATTTTTATTTTGTACTATTTAATGGTACCCATTTTTATAAAGTAGCATTAAATTTGCGTTACTTCATGCGGTTTAATTATTGTTTTTTATGCCTAAAGAATTTATGTTTTTAAAAAAAATAACGTTATTTGGATTATTCTTTTCAGCGGCTTTTGTTTTTTCCCCTGATACTCCTGGGCGCAGAGGAGCTCCAAATCCGGCAACTCCTCCGGTAACTCCTCCTCGTGTAATCCGCCCGGATGAATTTGTATTTCAAACACCGGCGGGTCAGGTTCTTACGGAAGATGAAGTTGAGCGTCGTGGTCCACCACCAGTGAGATAACTATTTTTTATAAATGCATAAGATTTTGTCTAAGTCCAGAGAGAAATGCTTTTAATTCAGCGAGTTCTTCATCATTAAATGGAGTGCCATCTGCTGGTTTCATTAGTTGTTTTTTATCTTGATCTGCTTCTTCGATGCACCAGTTTATTCTGTTCATTTTGACGCTCTTAATAGATTTCCTATGGGAGTCTGATTAGCCTGTTATAGGTGTTAGCAAATATTTGTTTTGCGTGGGTGATTTGAAGCATTTTGTTTGTCGAAAATAAATAATCATCGTAGCATAGGCCTTTAAGTGTTTTGTATTCGGCAGTTGAAAGTTGTTCCTTGGCGTCATTCTTGAGAATAAAAAGTCTTTGCGTGACGGGAAGTGTCAATGGAATGTATGAAGTGGTAGTTGCCAGCGTTGTTGTTTTGTAATTACCATGCCAAGAATTCTTTTCATGACCTAGGAGGGTTTTTGCAATCAGATCGTTGTATGATGAAAAGCAATCAGTTTTGTTAGAAAATTTTTCGATGTAATTGTTAAGTTGGAATATTGAAAAATAGTAGTCATTAGGGAATCTTTCATTAAGTCTACCTAGAAATGTATGAATAACTTGAAGCAAAACGCGGTGTTTTTTTATACAATTATTTGTCTGAGAGTCGAGTATAAAGTATTTTTTGTCGACCATGTTTGGGGGGATTTGGCGGCTGTAGGTTCCAATTTCAAGTTCATTAATTATTTTGGTGATGCGATATCTGCTAATCATGTCTTGTAAAATAATGTAAAGGTTTAAAGATGTACAGAAAAATAAAAGCGCATTCTTAAGAGATTCGTTTTTAAGGTATTGGCAAAAAAGCAAGATTGGGGTTGGTTCTGCGAGCAGGGATATGAGTTTGGGGATTGCTGAGGGGCGGTTTATTTTTAGGAATTTTTTGGCAATAAAAAGACCACTTAGTATAGCGTAATGAGATTTTTCAAATCGACTAATTCTACTTAGATAGCTTGTTTCGATTCGATCAAGAAGGAGGGGAAGAGCAGCTATGCTTAAATTCTTGGGTGTTAGCTGATTTGTTGGTACGCCAAACCATGATGTAAGGCTTTTTTGAAGCTTATTTGGTGTGTGAATTGTTAGTAGTTCTTCATTGTCTTGAGGGTTTTTATTAATTGATGATTCTGCGACAAGAGCTAGGCAGTTCATCAGAAAGAGGGCTGCTATTTTAATATTCATAAATTTGGGTTTTCGTAATACTCGAATAAACATAGATACTATAATAGTATTCAAAAAAAGATTTTGTTAAAAAATTTAGCTTGTGAATCTACCAAAACGTTCAAAACGTTAAAAAATAGCTTCCCCCCCCCGCTTTTTGTTACAATGTGAAATCTTGTGGTTAAATTGGCCATTGGCCTTTTAGTTATTTAATTCTAAAGGAGTTGTTGTCAAATTCTATGAGGTTTTCATTAATGAGATCTTGGGTTATTGAGTCAATTTTGTCTTCTGTGGATGCGCAAACTCCAGCAAGTTCATGTGCTGTGCATTTCTTAAATAAGAGTAACTGTTCTAGTATTTTTCCACGTAGTTGTCTGTTTGATCCTTCGAATTTTGACTGTTTTACGTGGTGTTTGCTTTTACGGGATGGATTTTTGTGATTTTTTTTGAGAAATACACCGTAGTCCATCAAGGCGTAATACCAATCGCGTGGATTTTTGATATCAACAGTGCTTTGGATTAGGGGCATGAGTTGAGCGTCTGTAATATTTTCTTGTGAAGGGAAGTACTCATGAATGAATACCGCACGAATATTGGTTTCGATAAAAACGGTTGGTTTGTTGAATGCAAATGTGGGAATTGAACAGGCTGTTGCAGGACCAATTCCGGGTAATTTCACGAGCTCTTCAGGTAGGCTTGGAAGAACGCCATCGTGTTTTGTGCAAATAATTTGTGCTGCTTGTTGGATAAATTTTGCACGGCGGTTGTATCCAAGTCCTTTCCAACAACGTAGTACATCTACAAATGGTGCTTGGGCAAGGGTATTAAAATCGGGAAAGTGAGAAATAAAGAGCTCAAACTTATCTATGATTCGGAATGTTTGTGTTTGCTGGAGCATTACTTCAGAAACAAAAACGTAATATGGTGTTGGGTTATCGCGCCATGCAAAATGACGTTTGTTGGCGCGATAAAAATTCCAAATTTTAGAAATAAATTCTTGTTGATTCATCTATTTTAAATGTAGGTAAGACCAATTCTGGTTTTTACTTTTTTGATAGTTTGTTCGGCGATTGTTCTAACGTCTTGAGTTCCTTGTTTGAGTATTTGATGCAGGTAGTCTTGGTTGCCGTTGACTTCTGCGCGTCTAGCACGAATGGGCTCAAGGAAAGCTTGTAAAACTTCATTAAGATATTTTTTTACAATAACATCGCCCAATCCACCTCTAGTGTAGTGGTCCTTCATTTCTTGAATTTTTACAAGATCTGAACCAAAGACATCAAGGTAGGTAAAAACAGGGTTTCCTTCAACTTTTCCTGGATCACTCGCTCTAAGATGGTTAGGATCTGTGTACATTCCCATAACTTTTTTATACACCGTGTCTGCATCATCGGCAAGATAGATAGCATTTCCTAGTGATTTACCCATTTTTTCTTGTCCGTCGGTTCCCATAAGCCTGTTGCATTTTTCTGGAATTAAGGCTTCCACTTCGTTAAAAGTTTCTCCATAAATTCGGTTAAAAGATCGTACAATTTCATTGGTTTGTTCAATCATTGGGAGTTGGTCTGCACCCACTGGAACAAGTTGAGCATTTACGATGGTGATATCTGCGGCTTGGTGCACTGGATATACCAAAAAACCAGCAGGAATAGATTCTTCAAAGCCTCTTTGACGAATTTCATCTTTAATTGTTGGGTTTCTTGAAAGTCGAGCAACGGTTACAAGGTTGAGGTAGTAAAATGCGAGTTCTGATATCTGAGGAATGCCCGATTGCGCGAAAATGGTTGTTTGCTTGGGGTCAATCCCGACAGACAGGTAATCGAGTAAGACTTCAAAAATAGCATTTATAATTTTTTGAGGATTATCTGCATTGTCGGTGAGAGCTTGTTGGTCTGCAATCATAACAAATTGTTTATGAGTTGATTGTAGTTTTACTCGATTTTGCAAAGATCCTACAAAGTGTCCCAGGTGGAGTTTTCCTGTTGGACGGTCTCCCGTTAAAATTATTTTCTTTTCAGACATGGTTTTACAGGCTCATTCTAATAAAGCGACGTTCTTTTCGTTTAAAAGTGTACGGTAAAATTTCTTTTATGTAAGGTTCTGCCTTAGGATCCATTTCCCATTCAACAGATGCCCAATAAATAAGTTGCGATGTTTTGTAGTGGCAGTTTTGTCTAAACATTCTGATCAGTTCTTCTTCGTGAAGTGCGGCTTTTGTGACAAAAAGATCGACTTGTTCTTCAGTCGAACGAAGAAAAGAGCGCCAATCAAGGTCGATAATAATGACGTTTTCTAGCCCAAGTGTTTGTATAACATGTTCTAAAAAAGCTCTTTTTTTGCCATTTACTTCGATGAGAAATGTAGTTAGGTGTGGAAACATAATTTTTAACGGGAGACCTGGAAATCCTGCTCCTGAGCCAATATCGCAAATGCTTGAAATTGATGTTAAATCAAATTTTTTTCTAAGGCTCATTGAATCAATAAAATGTTGATTTACAACTCCTGAAAGGTCTTTTAAGGCGGTGAGGTTTGAAAGTTCATTCCATTCAAGCAAAAGACTTGCGTATGTTTGGAATTTTTCAAGTTGCTCTGGGGTAAGTTGCTCGTCCTTGGCAAAGTCTGCCCAAACGCGCTCTGCGGGTTTTTGTCTTATTTTTTGCATTTTTTTCCTGTTAAAAAACAAATTTATTTTGATCTCTGGATGAGATTCTGGTTTCAAAAGTATCGAACATTGTAAGATTAACGTATGTTTCTATTTCGGTAAAATCTGGGAGGGGTCTTGGGTGCAGAATTATGCAAAAAAGTTGTTTTACTTCCCCGTAGTGCTCTTTTTCGTGTCTTATTTTCTTGGGGCTGATGATACTCGTCTGTTGGTTCTTTCGATAATTGTTCCGGATCCGCAAGTCGTTTTGGGGGTTGATCCTGCTGAGGATGTGAACCAAAAAATTGCTAAAAAAATTGATAAATTTGGCAGTATGCCACCCGATAAATTTGCAAAAAAAATGGTTAAGGGCTTGGTGCCTATGGATAATTTCCCAAAATCATCTTCTGGATTAATGGCTTTGTACGGAGGTTATTCTGCTTTTTCTGATGAAAATGGTCTTATTAATTTTCCATTACGGCATGCAGGAGACCAAGTTACCGTTATTTTTACACCAAATATCGACTTAGAGCGTTTATATAAAGAAACGCTGTCGGGAATTTTTATTAGCCAAAAAGCTATGAATGAGCAGGCGTATCCCCAGGAAATGCTTCCTCAAAAATACATTTTTACCCAAAAACCGCTAGAAGAGGACAATGAAATAAAAACTTCGGATAAGACAGATAAAAAAGGGGATTCGGGTGGTGTTGTAATGGGACGATGGGAAGTTACTCCGTCTTCGGTTGGTATGGATTCAAGGCTTCCGACCGATGCGGTAATTGTCTTGGTTAATCCTAAAAATATCTACATTCCCAAAGGGCTATTTGTTGAAATGGTCAAACCTCACTTGTTGTTGCCTGATATGTATTTAATTGGGAAAAAGTTTAACGATGAAATCTTACTTAATAATCAGCATCAATTGAATTTTTTTGAACGCATCAATGTTCAATCTGTGGTTACAAAAGACAAGAAGGGAACTATTGAACAGGTTGGAATAACAAATCAGTAAATAACTTTTTTAAAAAGGGGTTTTTGTGAAATTTTGTATTTCTTACAACCTTGCAAGTCTGGACGAAGCATTAAAAATAGCAGAAAAAACAGTAGAATTTGTTGATGAGATTTATTTGGGGAATTTATTGCTTCTGAGTAATGGTAAAGAAGCGGTTTTTAAATTTAGAGAATTGTTTCCGGATAAGGATATTTCCTTAGATACCAAGTTGACTGATAGTTATAGCCAAAATATTGATTTTTTTGCCTCGCTGCGAGTGAAACAAATAAGTATTCTTGCTGGGATTAGCAATAAAATGATTCAGCAGTTTGCGTATGCTGCACATCAGAATAACCTTTTGGTTGCGCTTGACTTGAGCGCATGCACTTCTCCAGAGCAAGGAGTATTTGATGCAAAGATGCTTGATGTGGATTCAATTATATATAAAAATCCATTAGTAAAAGACGCAGCAGACAGTCCATCTGAGCGCTGGGAGAATGTCCAGGGAAATACATCGCTTCCCATTTACGTTTCGGGCAACTTAACCTTTGATTCTTTATCAAGAATCAAGAACATGAATCCTGCGGGCGTTATTGTAAGTAATTTGGTTTTGAATGCTACTGACGCTCGAGAAACAGTTAAAAAAATTAAAAATGAGCTGCAAGATTAGTTTTTTGCGGCTATTAATTTGTTTACCAGTTCAACTTCTGTCGCATCTGCAACAATGTGAGTAGTTGCTGGTACTGTGCTAAATTGTTGCAGTGGATTACTTTCTTCTGGCGAGCTTGGAGGTAAAAGGCTATGAGGAGTTGAGTTGTAAGACAAGCTGTTGTCGGTGACCGTATATACGCGATATTCGATACCAGTTTTTGTTGTAGCAATAACTTCTTGCTTCTCTCCCATGCTTGAAGGCGTTTGGTTCCAGGCTATAAATGAAAGAACTGATGGTGCGATATTTTGGATAATTCTTGGAAACTCAGGGTTTAATTCTGGAATGTTAATAACGATCATTTTTTTTCCCAGAATTGCAATTGATTGAGAGCTGCTCTTTCCCCATGCGATGTCTTTTATATCTCCAACAGATGCTTGAGATAAGGTTTGGTCTATTCTTTTATTGATGTAGGGGGTTAATTTAAGAATGCCAGATTGATTTCTGGTTTGCCATAACAACAACGTTTTTTTGTTGCCAAGGCTTAAATATAAATCGTTTGATGACCATCCTAAAAATTTAACGTTTGTAAGATCGTGTTTTTTTGAAAAAACACATCGAAGGGGTAATTCGCTTTCTTCGTCAAAAACATACATTTTAATGTGTGTACTTGTTGCAAGAGCAATAATGTCGTTGTTGTTGTTCCATGCGATTAACACTGCTTGTTCGCCTTGTTCCTCTTCGATGATTTTGATAGCGGTTGCCGAAGAGTTATCCTCTGTTGGTTCTATTTTGTAGATAGAGAATTTTCCACTATTGCTTGATGTTGCAAATAATAGTTTGCTGTGTGTCCAACCCCAATTAATTCCCTGTGCGGATTCATCTGGAACGCTGCATAATCTGTTCAGCACGGCAGATCGGCCTTCAGGTGTTGCTTGTTCATATTGAAAAAAAGTTAGTTGTGTACTGTCGCCAGCTATTTCTTGAGCGGCAATAACTTCGCCTGCTGGATGAACAATAAATCTAAGTGTCGAGGGTGATAGAGTCATGAGCTGGTCGCAAACGATTATAGGTGCAGATGAAGTGCAGAAAAAAAGAGATATGGTGAACAGAAAATATTTACAATGAAATTGCATAAAAAGACTCCGGAATTAAGAGGCAATCCTGGCGGTGTATTCGGAATCTGGTATACAACGAAAAAGTTTTTGTTTTCTAGGGTTTTATAAAAGTTTTTCGATTAACAGGCTGAGTTCT
Source organism: Candidatus Dependentiae bacterium (assembly GCA_016871815.1). NCBI lineage: Bacteria > Candidatus Babelota bacterium. The sequence continues at coordinate 26,222 of VHBT01000005.1, read as the reverse complement.
GACTCGTTTTTAAACCCAAGTGATTTACCGGTAAGTTTAGAGCGCTTAAAGCTGAGTAGTGTTGGAAGACTTTGCACGCCTAGTTCTTCGGCAATTTCCTGAGCTTCGTCAACATCTACGCAGGCAATATACACTTGAGGATACCTATTTTCGGCATATATTTTTTCGAGCAGTGGTTTAAGTCTTTTGCAGGGTGGACACCAATGAGCATAGCAATCGATAAAGACTGCATCATTTTCTTTTAGGATGGTGTTGAGTTCTTTAATTGTTTTTATATGGGGAATTGTTGCTGGTCGAGTTATTTTTTTAGGTTGTTCAACGTTGGTGGAAGTTTTTTCGAAAGTTTGGTTAGTAGGAATGATAGGGTATTCCTGAAGTTTTTCACTAATTTGTAATCCAATTCGTGCCCCAACGCCGCATAATTGAACTTCTTGGAGTCCTTCAGAATCAAAAGGCACTCCGTTTTCAGCGTCAATAAGACAATAACTTGTTACCATGCTACTTGTTTTTTTTAACTCTAAGGCATACGGATATGCGCTGTAGTCTTCATTAACAACTGTATCTTCTATAAGTTTAGATCCTGCTGAAAGCGCGTGTTTTTCTAACGAATTCAAAATAGTTTTTTGAGTTGCTGAATTATCTCCGGGCCAAATAATATTGTGGTTGGCTGGTTGCGATGTTTTAATGATTGCTGTTTTGTAACCTGCGTGTTGTAGGTAGATTGCTGCAGTGTATGAGGCTGCGTTTGCATTTACAAATACTACATGGTAATCGGCTTTAGCTGTTTGAGGCCCTATTTTTTGTGGCGCTAAAATAGTGGCATTATCTTCAGAATATGCATAAAAGCTTTTTGATTTATCGATTTGGGCCGCAAGAGCGTTTGCCGTTATTGCTGCATGTTCTGCAACCATAATAGCCTGTCGGTATTTTGAGTGGGTAACATCACCGATAGCAAAAATTCCATTGCAGGATGTTTTTCCATAACGACCTGTTTTGATAAATCCATTCAAGTCACATTCGACTAAATCTTTAAACAGGTTACTGTTGGGGGTTGAGCCAATCGCTAAAAAAAGACCATCAACTGCAAGCGTTGACTGTTCTTGTGTTTTTATATTCAAGGTAGTGATTGAGTTAAGTTTTGAGTCTATTCCTTGTGCACTGGTAACAATAGAATCGTATACAATCACAATATTCGGTTTGCTTTTTAGTGATGCAAGACGGGACGCTTCGTGAGACTTGAGCGCTGATTTTCTCACCACAATAATAACTTTTTTAGCGATCGTGCTGAGGTGTAAAGCCTCTTCAATTGCGGATTGCCCACCACCAACAACTACAACTGTTTTTTGGGGATATAATCCACCATCGCAGATAGCACAATCGCTGATGCCGTTACCCCAGAAGGTATCTTCTCCCGGAATATTTAATTTTTTTGGGGTTGTTCCGGTTGCGATAATAACATTAAATGCTTTATATATGCCTTGGGGTGAGCTGATATGAAAATAATCACCTTGGCGGGAAATTTCGGAGGCGTTTGTAGAAATTATTCTTACATTTAGCTTTTCTGCATGATTTCTTATTTGTTTTACAATTTCTTCGCCGGGAAGATCGGGTATGCTTGGCCAATTTCTCACAGAACTTGAAAGTGTAAGTTGACCTCCAGGCAGTTCTCCCTCTAGCACCAAAGAGGAAATATTTTTTGAGGCAAGAAAAATGCTTGCACTGAGTCCGCCAATTCCTCCCCCGATAATAACCACGGGGTAGATATCTCTAGAGGCGGTTTTATTTGTTATTGTTTTGTGATATCCAGCACAAAATAAAGTTGCAAGGCTGGCGATAATAAATAAAAATAGGTGTTTTTTTAAAATAAAAAAGCGGCGCATTTACTAGGCTCCAAGTACCATTTTTTGGTTGGTACAGTGTAGCAAGCAATGCGCCGCTTTAAAAGTTAATTACGCTTGTTCGCGACGACTTGAGGAAAAGTCTGATTGACGTCGTGATCCAAAACGAGGTTGTGAGCCATGGTCATCGTTCTTTTTCCAGTTGCTACGTCCTGAACCAAATGAGTCATTACCTTCAAATCGTGATCTACCTTCTCTACGAGGAGCAAATTCACGATTTCCAAATGAATTTCCTTTATCTTCAAAGGACTTTCTTGGTCGATCGCCAAAATCTGAACGTGGAGTGAATGGGCGACCTTCACCTCTGAATGGTCTGTCTTCACGTTTTCCAAACGATCTTTCTGGACGATCTTCACGGTTGCCGAATGAACGTTCTGGTCTGTCTTCGCGATTGCCAAATTCTCTTCTTCTGTTGAATGAACGCTCTGGTCTGTCTTCACGCGAGCCAAAAGATTTACGTCCACCTTCTCTGCGGAAGTCGTCTGAATGGCTGAAGTCTGTTTGAATTGGCTTGCCTTTATGGATGATGTTTTTCAGCAATGAAGCAGCTAATTTAACAGGATCGCCAACTTCACCAAGATTTGCCTTGATAAGAGCAATATATTTTTCAAGGTGAGATTCTGGTTTTGTGTCGGTTGCAATTTTAGTAAAGATTTTTTCTGCACGAGAAGATTCTACTGCTTCTTGCGATGGAACTTGACGAAGTTCAAGCGCGCCATTTGCATTGCGTGCAATAGTCTTAAGGAGCATTCTGTCTCGGCCACCAACAAAGCTGTACGCTTTTCCTGTTCTTCCTGCACGACCGGTTCTTCCGATACGGTGTACATAATTTTCTTGATCAAGAGGAAGGTCAACGTTAAAGACAACATCAATTCCTGCAACGTCAATTCCACGAGCAGCAACGTCTGTTGCAACAAGGATTTTGCAATCGCCGGTTCTGAATCTATCCATAACACGGTCTCTACGAGATTGTCTCATATCTCCATGAAGAGCATCAGCAGAGTAACCAGCTTCCTGGAGTTTTCTGGTCAATTCGTCTACGCGTTGAATTGTATTACAAAAAGCGATCGAAAGAGCAGGTTGATCGATATCAAGAAGGCTAGCAAGAAGGTCTGATTTTCTTGGATTTGGAATTTCGTAATAAATTTGTTCGATAAGCGGCTTTGCAACGTCTTTGACAACCAAGTTCACATGTTCAGGATTTTTTTGGTATTCCTTAGCAAGGTTTTTGATTTCTGTTGGCATTGTCGCCGAGAAAAGAGCGGTTTGACGAGTTGCAGGGGTCTTTTTCAAGATTGTTTCGATATCATCTCTAAAGCCCATATCAAGCATCTCATCAGCTTCGTCAAGCACAGCAAAATGTACTTGATCGAGTTGTAATGTTTTTCTATCAAGGTGATCGATAACACGACCAGGTGTTCCAACAACAATTTGTGCGCCAAATCGCAATGAACGCATTTGAGGTTCGATTGGCTGTCCACCGACAAGTGTTGCAACTTTAACGCCTGAGATAAATTGAGCAACGTCTTCAAGTTGTTTTGCGACTTGGAGGGCTAATTCTCTTGTTGGGCAAAGGATGATAGCTTGAGTAGCTTTGTTCTGAGCGTCGATCGATTCGACAACAGGAATACCAAAGGCAACTGTTTTTCCTGTTCCGGTACGAGCTTGACCGATAAAATCTTTTTTTTGGAGCAAAACCGGAATCGATTTTGCTTGAATTTCTGTAGGATTTTTATATCCCATAGCTGTAAGAGCTTTTAAAACTTGCTCTGAAATGCCTAATAAATTGAACAATAGTTCACTTTGGGTAGGTGTATCCATACCACTCCTTAAATGTTGCGAGAACCCGATCCGGGGCACTCAATTACAACAATTAAGGACGCCCCAGTAAAACACTCTATTTTTTTGAAACAATGATTTTCTATAATCACAGACTAATCTCAGAGTACCATCAGATGATTTTTTTGGCAAAGGCGTCATTTAAACATCTTTTTTTGCTTTTAATGTAGGTTTTTGCCTTGAAAATAAAAAAAATAGTCTAACGGCAGGTTAGGAAAGAAAAATGAAGTATTGGGTGTCTTTTGTGATAAAAAAACTATATTTTTTAAGCTTTTTTATAGGTTTTGCGTTTTCGCTTTCTTCTAAAATAATTGTAACCAGTGCCGAAAGTAAAATTGCTTTTTTAACTCCCTCTTCTGGGATCTTGATACATCAACCGTTATCTGTCTTGGGTGGATCTGTTGATGCAACGATTCCCGGCACTAATGCCTTGCGGGGTGGTGTTTTAACCTTGAAGGATGGGAAAATCGAAATTGGGGGCTTGAGTGGAACGTTTTCTGGTTCTTTTGATCCAAGTCTTCAGGGTGAGCTTTTTATGCAAAATGGAGACAGCCTGTCTGGCGATGCTGGTTGTTTATTAAAAAAAATCTCAATTTTGGGTGGGGGGGTTGTTCTTTCTGGTTGGATTGACGCGCGAGAGGGAATTTTTTTGCGCGATTCAGGATCTTCTCTGTCGTTATATCTTGAAAATAGACTTTTTTCGAGTATTTCACTTAATGGGGGGCGTTTGACCCTTCTGTCTTCTTTACGAATGGATAATGGAAAAACCATACAAGGGCCAGGGACGGTAATTTTAAATGGTGCATCATTGTTCCTCTCGTTGGGAGGGTCTGTTGGGCAAGGATCAGTAGTTTTTGTTCAATCAGGGGGGCTTGTGCTTGAGGATACGTTGTCTCTTTCTGGCAAAATTACTTTCTCCGCAGAGAATGGAGCGCGTGAAAGTTTTTTTATTGCCGGTCAGGGCTGCGATCTTGATCTGTCTTTAGGTGGAACAGTGTATATTGCTTCAGGTTGTTCATTGACTATGGAAAATGTAAATATTAAAAAATTGGGCAAGGGCGCAATTATTCTCCAGGATTCGACAGCTTCTCTGACTTTTATTGGGTGTACGCTTGAGTTGGCGACAGATTATTATTTTTCAAGGGGTAATCTTTCATTTATAGGTCGTAATTCTACAGTAATAGTGGGAGAAAGAGTTTGTTATTTTAACGAAGAATGTAAATTGTTAGTAGATGCGATTTCGCTTTTTTTTGATCCGTTATCATCGACTAACAATAACGGCATTCAATTGATAGAGCCTGCTGAGATAATTGTTAAAAATGGCGGAAAAGTTGTTTCGATTAGCAAGGTTTATGCTGATTTATCACTGACAATAGATAATTCATATTCTGTTCGGTCTGGAAGATTTGATTTAACAAAAGAAAGAAAGCTTTTTTATAGAGGCCTAAAATCTAATTCATTAATTCTTGATGGAACAAATTTAATACTTAATTTTGTTGATGTAGGGGTTGACTCTGGGTTGATTCATGTTCCTACTGGAAAATCTGCTGTGCTAAGAAATGTGGAGATTAATAATTTTTCTCCTGCGTCTATAAAATTGGATCCTAATTCAAATTTTGCTTTAGGTGATAATGCTTTATTAAATATAAGCCGTACCGTTGATTTGAATTATACTCTTACGATTGATGGAAATGTTACGATTTCAGGTTTTGGTGAAGCGTTAAATTTAGTTGGTTATGGAAAAATATTTGTTCGAAGTGGAGCAACTGTAACATTTCATAATATGACAATTGCGGGTCTTGGAAATAATTATGGACGATTTGTTTTTGAGTCGGATACATCCACAGCAATTTTTAAGAATGTAACGTTGTTGCTTTCTGATAACTATGACCATGAAAAGGGTGTTCTGAAATTTGTAGGGAGTGATTCTTTTGTTGTTACCGGAAAAAATACTTTTTCATGTATAAAAAAAGGTGTTTGTATTGTTGATGGCGTAAATCTTTTTTATGATCCATTGGCGTTTCCAGATACTGCTAATATTCAACCACGATCTCATGATGGGCTGAATATACAATGTTTACAAGAAGGTGCCGTTAGGGTTGTTGGGGATGTTCAAGAACAGGGAAGTCTTGAAATAACAACAAGTGAGTATGTGCTGCAACATGATGAGGCTATCTCAAGTCAGCGTCATTTAAGTATTCTTGGATCGGGAGATGAGTGCACTGTTACGGGAAATGGGTATTCACTTATCTTGCCGTATCTTCCTGAACCATCCATTTTTGTTTCAGCTAATAAAAACGTTCATTTTTGCAATATTGAATTTCGTGATTTTTCCTGTGAAATATTTAATTTGGAAAAAAATTCTTCAATTTCTTTGGGCGATGGGGTTGTTATAAAATTAAATAGAGATATTGTTTTGTCTCTTCCTATGAACATTACAGGAAACGTCATTTTTGACTTACAGGGACATGATCTTCGATTTGAGCCAGGAGTTAGCTGTTCTGTTGCTTCTGGGGCTACGGTGACATTTAAAAATGGTAAATTTGGAGGTCTTTCAAATGAATTAACTCCTGTAGATCTATCATTTGGAGCTAAATGTGTTTTACAGGATATGGAGTGTTTTTTGGATAAAGATTATTCCATCTTGAACGGTGATTTGATTTTTCAGGGTTCAAATTTTATAACAACATATAAAAATACCTTTGCTTTTTTATCGTCAGGCTTATGTACCATCAAGCGACAGTCCAGTGTCTCTTTTTATCAAGGATCAACTTTTTTATTTGCGCCTGAAGATCGAGGTAGAATTGTTTTTGAAGATAAGTCTTCGGTTTTGATTTTGTATGATGCAACTTTAGTCGTAAGAAAAAATATAATGAGACTTCATTCTGGACTGATGAAATTATTTGGGCATTGTGTGCTTGATGGCGGAAGTGCTGTTGAGTCTTCTGGCATTTTGATAAACGATAAAACATTTGATATTCAAGTTGATTATAAAGCTACATTAGAAGTTGTTGGTGAGGTTGTAAATTATTGAAAAAGATCAAGCCTTCGTAATTTACGGGTTATAATATCTTGCGTGATTCTTCCGGTCCTGGATACCATGCACTCGCATGTTGTTTGGGAAAAAAAATCGGTTGTAGTCTGTGCAAGATAGTAAAATTTTAGTCTGTTTTTTCTTGTTAATGTGCTCTTCTGTGCTTCATGCAGAACTTATTTTTGCAGGAAAAGAAGCTCGTTTAAAATTATTAGATCCGGCGACTCAATTTATTGTTAACACACCGATAGAAGGATTTAGTGGAACGCTGTGTCGCGGAAATTCTCGAGCTGATTTAATTCAGGGTTCTGCCACGATTATTTTTCAGAATGGCTGCATTGAGGGAATTGATGCATGTGGCGATTTTTCAGGTGTTTTTGATCCGCAGAGTAGTGATGTCTTAAGATTATCTGGAAATCATGTAATAAGTTTAAATGGTACTAGTGTTCTATTGCCCATCTATATTTCAGGACAGGGAAACGAAATTCAGGGTGCTTCTTTCTTTAATCATCCTATACGATTAGCTGATTTGAATACTTCTGTGAGGATATCACTTGTTAATCAGTTAAATCAGTCTGTTTTATTAAATGGAGGACAGGTTATTCTTGGGCAAGATTTACAATTTGCTCAGGCGGCTAGTTTGGTTGGTAGGGGTTCTGTCGATGGGCAATTTAATATTTTGACACTGCCTGAGCAAAAAACAGAATTGAGCACATTATTTTTGAAAGATCTTTCTATTTTGCAGTTGAGAGAATGTGTAGAGGTAAGTGGAACATTAACATTTAGTTCGTCTCAAGGAATGTCAATTATAGATGGTGCAGATAATGTTCTTGATATAACAAATGGATCATTGTTTGTTGCACCTGGAAATCAGCTTATCCTTAAGAATGTTACGTTGAGGGGTTTGGGGTCGGGTAAAATTATTTTAGGAAATGATGATTCGCGATTGGTCCTTGTTGGATCTTTGCTTGAGCTGAATTCTAGTTTTACTTTTTCCTATGGATCTGTTGAGGTTAGATCTGAATCATCTAGGGTCGTGGTTGGTGAAAATAGTTTAGGTTTTGTTAATAAAGCTGTATTGGTTTTAAATGGTGTTGATTTTATGTTTGATGCATTAATGGCATCTAATTTTGTGGGGATTGTTGCAGGGACTCAAAATATTCAATCTATTGCGGGTGCAAGGATTTTGGCAAAAGTACAAGACGCATCTGGACCTGCTCTCCTGTATTCAAATCGATCGAATATCTTGATCCAATCAGAATTTTTGACCGTGAATAGAACTATGAGTTTTTCCTTGCCTGGTCCGCAACCAATATCTCTTGATGGCAAAGGTTTTTCATTAAAATTTCCGCAAGTAAAAAGACCTGTTATTTCTGTGGCAGATGGTCAGACGGTGATTTTCAAGAATATTTCTTTTGAGGGTTTTTATCCTGAACATATTTCATTGGGTGTTGGAAGCCGTGTTTTATTTGATGATGATACCTATGTTATGTTTGGTGGAGATTCGGTGTTAACGTATCCTATTAAATGTATAGGCAATTGTACCTTTGGTGGTTCTGGATCTGTTGTTCAAATGAGCTCTTTGGGTGGATTTATTGTAAACAATGAAAAAACAGTTCGTTTAATAAATATGGTTTTAAAGGGGCTTGGTCAATCTTCGGGGCAATTGTCTTTTTTGGGAACGCAGGCGATGGCATCATTTATTGATGTTGATTTGTATTTAGATAGTAGTTATTCCTTTTCTACCGGAAAGATAAAATTTTCAAACGTGTCTTCAAAGGTTGTGACAGGTGCCAACATTTTATCGTTTGATAATGATGCTCAGTTAATTGTTGACGGCATTTCGGTGTTATACGATACGCAGTCATCTCCAGACGTTAGAAATATTCGTCCATCAATTGCAGATGACAATAATTATGTATCTTTAAATGGCGGCATCGTGAGATCTTTTTCTGCGTTGTATCGAGAGGGAGATATCATTTTGGATCAAAATAGAAATTCTTTAATTACTTCAGAGGTGCTTGGAACGAGCAGGCGAATGATTTTTAGAGGAAATAACTCTTTTGAATCAACGATCGTTTTGAATGGAAATGGCTATGTTTTACAGATGCCTGGAAAAGTCTCAGGGGTAATTGTTATTCCTGAGGGAAAAAGAGTGTTGATTGAAAATCTTGTTTTGCGTGATTTCTTGCCAGAGCATATCGAATTGGGCTTAGGAGCGTCGATTTCTTTTGGTGAAGGAGTTGTTTTGCAATTAGCGGATGATGCTTTTTTATCTAATACGTATGAAATTGTTGGAAATACAGTGATTGATGGGCGTTACAAGATGCTTGATATTGGAGCTATTTCTACTGCTGGCATACGCGTTTCTGGCGGTGCTGTGTTGCGTATTGTAAATACTTATTTGATGTCTGTTTCTGGTACAAGGCTCGCAAATCTTGATGCTCAATCAAGAATTCAATTTGCCTCGAGTTCGATCTTTATGACGGGAGACGTTGATTTTTTGCAGGGGCATTTAGATATTTTTGGTGATGTAACATTTACAGGAGCAAATAAAAAATTCAATTTCAAATCATCTGAAGGGTGTATCATTAGGCAAAATGCACAATTATATTTAGATAATTCTGTGTCGTTGGTGTATGACAATCCTTTTTCAGTTGGTAATGGTTTGGTGCTGGAAGATGTGACATCTCGATTGTTTTTGCATAGTGCAAATTTAATATCAAATTCCTCAAGGCTTATCTTGCGCAGGGGAATGGTTTTTATTGATGGCGATTCTGCATTCAAAACAGATTTAAGCAATTCGAACGCAAAAATAATTGTTGATGCCAGCGCAGATGTAAAGGTTCAGCTTGGCGGGGTTTTTGACATAGATGGTGATGTTGAAGCGTGAAAAATAATTCATTTTGTTTATATTCCTTTTTTGCTCTTATTGATTTTTTTTAAAGAGAATTGCTATTTTTTATACCACTCCAAGGAGGGTTGGCCGGGGGGCGCCTTGCGTGAGGCTTAGAGGTTCGACGTTTGATCGTTCCTGGTATTTATTTTTTTCATGATTATGAATGATTTTAATTCTTTTTTACTTCTCGAGATGTGTTGACTGTTTCATCTTGATCGCACTAGTTTCTCACAGGCTTTTTTATATTGAAAATGTGGAGCATTTAGGCATATGCGTAGTGCTTTAAGGTTCTTGCTTTTTGTGTGGTGTATTTTACAAGGTTTTTCTTGTGGGGCTGTTATTTCGTTTGCGGGTAAAGATTCTCGATTGCGAATCAAAAATCCAAATGCTCGATTGGTTCTTCGATCGGCTATTGAAAATTTTCAGGGTGTTTTGGAGATAAGTGATAATGCTCTCTCTCAATTGCAAGGGCTTCCTATTGTTTTTGCAGAAGGAACGATCGAAAAAAATGGGGTGAGTGCTCAGTGGTCAGGGCAGTTTAATACGGCAGCAATCGGAGGGCAGTTAGTTCTTTCAGGGGCTTCTCAGATGCGAGCGCAGCCAGGGATGTCATTTGTTGGGTTGGTTGTGTCTGGGCAAGATAATTTAATAGAAGGAACTCCTCGGTTCTTAGATCCAATCGTCATTCAAGATCAAGCCTCAGAACTCAAATTTTCGATTCAAAATAAATTAAATCACGATGTTTATTTGAATGGCGGTCGAGTTGTTTTAGAAGACACGCTTTCGATCGGGGATGATTGTATGTTGTGTGGTGATGGAATTGTTGATATCAATTCGCATACGTTGCAATTCCCCGGAAAATCATCTATTTGGGGTGGAAATTTATATTTCTTAAGTGCGACAGATATGACATTAAATGCGGCATTAACACTTACGGGAATGTGGTACTTCGGTCCAGATAATAGTGTTGCAGTTTTGCAGGGTAATGGAAATGTGCTGGATTTGAGTCTTGGCGGTTCGCTTGTTGTTCAGGCGGGCGTTGGCCTTGGCATCACAGATGTTGTTATTAAGGGTCTGTCTGAGATTCAAGGAACAATTGTGATGTGTGACTCAAACTCGACGCTTTCGCTTTCAAATACCGTCTTGCAGTTAAATGGAAATTATACATTCACCCAGGGAAATTTATATTTTTATGGCGCAAATTCAATGATTGTTACCGGAACTAATAAACTAACAGTTGCTGTTGGAGCGATAGCAACAATTGATGCAACGACTCTAGAGTACGATACGCTTTCTTTTCCAGATTTAAAACCAATAACCCCCGCGTCTCCAGATGGTGCACAGCTTATTGCGCTTAATGGTGGTCGATTAATGCTTCGACCAAGTGGTTTGACTTACGGTTCAAAATTTTATGTTGATAATTCTGTGTATATTCAACGTCAAAATGAAGGATTTAGTGTTCCAGATCGTGTTCTGAACTTTAGAGGAGCAAATGCTTCAAATATAACATGGGACGGTGGTGGTTATACCATGCAGTTTGCTCGAGGAGATGCTCAGGCGGGATCTATATCTGTTGCTGCAGGAAAAACGGTTACGTTGCAAAACATAGTGCTTAAAGATTTTAATTCACAAGCGGTTACATTACTGTCAAATGCATCGATTGTTTTTGGGAATAATGTCACTATTGAGCTTGGGGATAACGAAGATCTTTCTTATACCTGGTCGTTTACAGGACGCGAGGGTGTATCCACGATTCGAGGAAATGGTCGGAATCTTTCGTTTGCGGGGCTTGGGGGCAGTAATAAGGTTGGTATCATGTTGGGTACCGGTGCAGTTGGACAAAGTGTAACGGTTAACTTGCAAGATCTTCATGTTATGGGTCTGAGTGGTGGTGTTACACCAGATGTAATTACGGGTTTATATGATTCAACTAATTCCTATGTTGCTTCATCAAATTTAATTCGGTGTGCAGATCATTCAGGAGTAATTAATTTAAGAAATACGCATCTTAATTTATCTGGCAATTATACCCTGTCTGCAGGAAGCATTAATATTTACAATGATGTTTATTTGAAGGGGAAAGGGTATACATTTGCGTTTTCATCAAACGGCACAATGGCTATCCAATCGGCATCAACATTATTTGTTGATCGAAATGTTACCTTTAGTTACGATTCATCTGGTTTTTGTACTCCTGGGCCAGTAGCTCCTTCTAAGACGCAATTAACTTTTGCAAATCAAACTTCAAGATTGTATTTGAGTGGATGTACGTTGTATGCAACGATGACGGCGCCACGATTGCAAACGGGAGTTGTGGTTATTGATGATAAAGTTACAGTTGTCGCCGAGGGGGCTGTTAGGGCAGAGGCTCTCGTGTTCGACACAACTAGTGGTTTGTATGTTGAATTGCTGGCGGGTGGAATGATGGACGTGTATGGAGCAATAGCTTACAGCTAGGGGCTGTTTTTTGTGAAAGAAAATTGTTTATGAAAAATCGTATTTTGTTCGCAGTTGTTTTGTTAGGGTTAGGCTTGTTTCCCTGCTTTATGGGCGCAATTGTTTCAACGTATACAGAAAAAAAGAATCTTTGGGGACAGAGTATAATTACTTTTTACAGTCCGGATTGTGCTGATTTTGAATGGGATGGCAACGGGCAGGAATTCGATTTTTCTCATCTGTCGGTAATGGTAGGCACTGGCTTGTGGATAGAAGGAAAGGGTACTAATTCTGGGCATTATGCAACGCCGTCACTTTTGATAAAAAATATAACGCTTAAAAATTTTAATTCTTGGAAGATAAAATCAGGTACAGGGAGAATTAATTTAGAATTTGGGGACAATGTTACGTTTTTTTTAGGAAGTGATGAAAAACTTACTATGGACTGGTCTTTTGTTGGCGTCAAAAAACATGCGGTTATTCACGGCTGTGGATATGCGATGAAATTGCTTTTTGATAGTAATAAGGAAAAGGTCATTAGGATTGCAAATGGTGCTGAAGTTGAGTTTAAAGAGTTTTCAAATTTTTTTATCAAAAATACTCGCGCGGGAAGATTGCCAATTTCGTTGGGAGATGATTCGGTTGTTACGTTTAATAATTTAAAGCTGAGTCTTGAGGGCAATTGTTATGTAACTGCTGGAGCTGTAGCGATTGTTGGTGATGTATTGGTGCAAGGAGAAGAGCGTTCATTTGTTTTTTGCGATAAGGCACAATTAATTGTTATGCCAAATTCCAGTGTAATGTTTGATAAAAATTTGTTTCTTGAATATCGCAGCAGTCAAAAAAACAATTTTGTTCTTTTTGATAACACGTCAAGAATGTTTTTTAATGACTCATCTTTGTATGCTTGGAAAAATGGACCGTGTTTTGATTCCGGAATTATTGTTCCTACGGGAAATGTAACTTTTTCTTCTGACTCAGTTTGTGAAGAACAGGGTATTCAGTACGCTGGCGTTAGATTTGAGGTACCAGCTGGATCTGTTTTGGATTTATATGGTTGTCACTCATATTCAGATAATGAATCAAATAATGAAGATTCAGCAGCTGATGAGGCAGTTGTTTAAAAAGTGCGATAGCTTAGCGAGCTTAAATTTGAGTTTATTCATTCTCTCCATTTTCTGTGTCGCGGCGAGGCTTTGGTGTTGGAATTTCTTCGGTAATTTCTGTCCAGCCACATTCTCCGCAAGCAAGATATGTTTCGCATTTGAAGCAATAAGGATGATGGAATTTACCTTCTTTAAGAAAATCATGTGATATTGCCATTTCGAATGAGTGATCTTCTTGGCGCGTAAAAAGAAATTCATGACCATGGGGAGTCGATCTAAGTATAGCCCGAGAAGCTAAGGGGAGAGATCCTTGCGGAGGATAAAAAGATTGAAGAGCTGTTGTTGCGCACAACAAAATAGATGCAAGCGATAATATAAACGGTTTCATGGGACAAGAAGACCTTCACATCTTTTTGGAAATAAATATTAGTGACTCATTGTCAGGCGTGTCAACTTGTTTTTTGTATTAATTTAAATACGGCGTTTTTTATTTGAATGAATGATTTGTAAGGCTTTTTTATCAAGTATCATCGGGCTTCATTCTTGTCTTTAAGTTGCTCTCATTGTATTATTTATGCGTGTGTTTTTTATTCATAATTTCATGAAAATTATAAGATTTTTGAAGGGGTAGAGTGTGTCTGAGGAGCTGAAAAAGCCATCACAAGCAAGTCCTGCGTTATCTGTTCTTCCGTTATCAATTGAACGAGAGCTTAAAAGTTCATTTCTAGACTACGCAATGTCTGTGATTGTGAGTCGTGCGCTGCCTGATGTTCGTGATGGATTAAAGCCGGTTCATAGAAGAATTTTATATGCTATGTATACGTTGGGGTTATTCAATGAGCGAGCATATCGAAAATCTGCAACCGTTGTCGGGGAAGTTATTGGTTCGTACCATCCACATGGCAATGAGCCTATTTATCAGGCTATGGTTGGTTTGGCACAAGATTTTTCAAAACGATATCCATTGCTTGATGGTCAGGGAAACTGGGGTTCGATCGACGGTGATAATGCTGCTGCGTATCGATATACCGAAGTTCGGATGGCAAAAATTACTCGAGAATTGTTGTATGATATTGATAAGCAAACAGTTCAATTTCAATCTAACTTTGATGAATCAAAATTAGAGCCAACATTGTTGCCAAGCCGTTTACCAAATTTGTTGATCAATGGATCAAATGGTATTGCGGTTGGTATGGCAACATCTATTCCACCCCATAATTTGGGAGAAATTGTTGATGCGTGCTTAGCTTTGCTTAAAAACCCACATCTTACCGATGATGAGTTGTTTTCACTCGTTCCTGGTCCAGATTTTCCAACAGGCGGTATTATTTGTGGTCGATCTGGCATTGTAAAAGCCTATAAAACCGGTCATGGAAACGTAGTTACTCGTGCGGTGGTTGATATTGAAGAATCTTCATCAAAAAATTTATTGATCATTAAAGAAATTCCGTATCAGGTAAATAAAGCTGCGTTGATCGAAAAAATTGCAGATTTAGTAAAAGAAAAAGTTATTGAGGGTATTACTAATATCCGAGACGAATCTAACCGTGATGGTATTCGTGTCGTTATTGATATTCGCCGTGGAGATGTTCCACAGGTTGTTTTGAATCAATTATTCAAGCACACCTCATTGCAGGTTTCACATTCAATTATGTTGTTGGCGCTTCTGGATAATACGCCACACATTTTTACACTTCGTGAAATGTTGGAACAGTTTTTAGTGCATCGCCAAGAAGTTATTAGACGTCGTTCAGAATTTGATCTTGATAAAAATAAAGGTCGCGAGCATTTATTGATTGGCTTAATTAAAGCTCTTGAAAATATTGATGCAGTTGTTGCGCTTATCCGAGCTTCCAAATCTGGACAAGATGCGTCTGAAGGCTTGTGTAAAACATTTGCATTTTCAGAAGTTCAAGCTAAAGCAATTCTGGATATGCGTTTGCAACGTTTGACGGCGCTTGAGGTCGATAAAATTACTACAGAGATTGCCGAAGTTCGTAAAGTGATTGCGTACCTTGAGTTGCTTCTTTCTAACCATGAAGTCTTAATTAAAGAGGTTGTGGATGAATTGGAAGCAATTAAATCTTCATACGCAGATAAACGAAGAAGCAGAATCGAAGGTTCAATCGATCAGTTTGAGGATATTGATTTAATTCCTAACGATGAAGTTGTGGTAACGCTTACAAGTAAGGGTTACATTAAGCGTGTTGCTCTTGATGTCTACGCAGTGCAGCATCGTGGTGGAAAAGGCAAGCGCGCGGTTGCAGATCTTGGTGAAGCAGATGATGTCTTGAAAGACGTTTTTGTTGCAAAAAATCATGATGATCTTCTCTTCTTTACAAACCTTGGACGAGTGTACACATTGAGCGTGTATCAGGTTCCAGAGGCTTCCAGAACAGCTCGTGGACGTGCAATTGTCAACTTGATTCCATTAACTCCTGGTGAAGTGGTTGTAAAATTATTGTGTGCTGCTGAATTGCAATCAGGATATGTGGTTATGGTAACTTCTAAAGGGGTTATTAAGAAAACCGAAGCTGTTGCGTTCTCGAATGTTAGAAAAACAGGTATTCATGCGATTAATTTGAATGAAGGCGATGAACTTGCGTTTTGTGCTCAAAGTACCGGTTCGGATGATATTGTCTTGGCAACAAGCGCAGGTCAGGGTATTCGATTTAAAGAAACTGAAGTGCGACCAATGGGAAGACACTCTGCTGGTGTGAGAGGTGTTCGTATTCGAGGTAATTCTACGGTTGTTGGGCTTGAAGTTATTCAGCTCGCAGATGCAAAAGATTTACTTTTTGTGACATCGGCTGGTTATGGAAAACGTGTTCGTGTTGAAGACTTTAGAGTTGCTCACCGAGGTGGACTTGGTGTTCGAACAATTCCGGTTGGAAAACGAAACGGTGAAGTGATTGGTGTTGCCTTGGTTTCAGATCAATCGAGCATTTTGTTGATTGAAGAGTCGGGTAAAATTATTCGCTTGTCTCCACAAGAGGTTCGCACGATGAGACGTGGTGCTCAGGGTGTAAGATTGATTCGTCTTGATGAAGGGCAGCGTGTGTTTGCTGTTGCTTCTTTTGATGAGTCGCTCGAAGAAGAGAATGAAAATTCTCAAAATCCTGTAGAATCTGCTCCAAATTCGACATCCCCGGTTGTTGTGGGTACCATCGTAGAAGATGATGTTATGGACGAGGGAGATGAAGAGCTTTTTGAAGAAGACGAATTTCCTGAGGATGACACCGAAGAATTAGATGAAGAATAAAGTATATGCAAACATATAAGCGGTTACTGATTAAGTTACTGCTTGCAGAAAATGTGGGTCCTGTATTTGTGTACAGGGCCCTTTCTGTTATTTCTGGTATCTCAGATCAGTCAGAAGTTATTTCCTTTTATGCGCAGCGCAAGCACGACCTTGCATTGGCATTGCAGCAAATTATCGATGCGCCGATACGTTTTTTTTTGGATGCTGGGATTAGTTCGCAAAAAACAATAGAGAAAATTAAAAAATCATTGTTGGTAGTTGACCTAGAGCGCGAATTGCGACTGGTTGAAGCGGCTGGCGTGGTCGTTGACAGTTGTTTTGATGATGAATATCCACAGCTGCTTCAGCATATTTATGCGCCTCCAGTTGTTTTGTATCGGCTAGGTGCTCCTGTTGGCTCAGGAGAACAGTTATTGGCGGTGGTGGGTGCGCGTGACGCAACTGCGTATGGTCTTTCGTGTATTGAATATTTATTGCCTGCGCTGGTTGCTTGCGGGGTAAAAATTGTTAGTGGCGGAGCTTTGGGGGTTGATGCTGCTGCTCATCGCGTTTCAGTGACCCATAAAATGCCAACTATATCCGTCCTGGGGTCTGGCTTAAATTACTGGTATCCCTATGGAAATAAATCTTTGTTTAATGAGATTTTAAAGACGGGAGGAACGCTTCTTTCGCCTTTTTCTATGGAGCAGCGTCCTGAGCGCGGAACATTTCCTGCGCGAAATAGGGTTATTGCTGGAATTGCTCCTATGACGTTGGTTATTGAGGCGGGAGAAAAAAGCGGGGCGTTGATTTCTGCAGCGTATGCCTTAGATTCAGGGCGAACAGTTGGGGTTGTTCCTGGTTCGATTTTGTCACCGCAAAGTATCGGGTGCCATAAGCTCTTAAAGCAGGGAGCATTAATTGTTTCTGGTCCGGAGGATTTGTGTGCGGAGCTTGGGTTGGGAATAATTGCCGAAAGTGAGCAGGATTCGCCTGTGGTATCCACAATGGGTACAGATTTGGGCAAAGAGCAGGATTTATTTCACTTTATTGCAACAACCGCTCGGTCGGAAGAAGAAATAGCCGATTTTCTGAAAAAAGACCTTTCAAAAACACAGGAATTACTATTTGATTTGCAGCTTGATGGTAAAATTATGCAACAATTTACAGGATTATGGGGTATTTCGCGTTAGTCGAGATCTGCTTTTTACAAGTGTATATTTTTTTGGTTTACTGGGCTTAACAAAGAAATTTAGTGTGTTGCTAAGTTTTTTCGTAGAAAAATGATAGGAGTTGTTGAATGTTTAAGAACTTAAAATCAGGTTTGCTTGTATCGATGTTAACGCTTTCTTTTGCGGTTGTTGCAAATGAGCAAGTTGAAGATGTGGTAACGCAACAAGAAAATGCGGTAGATGCGTTGAATGTGGCTCAAGAAGAAGAGGCTCAAGATCAGGCCGCTCTTGAACAAGGTTCGATTGATACCTCAGCGCTTTCAATGAATGATTTTGATATGAATGAAATGAATCCAGAAAATTTTGATCCAGCAGCTTTTGAAGCCTTTTTGTCAAGCGATGAAGGTAAAAAACTTGCAGAAGAAGCTGAAAAATGGGTTCAAGATATGCAAAAAAACAACCCAAAAGAGTATGAAGAAATGATGGCTATGACCCAGCAAATGTTTGGCTATGCGATGATGGAACAAGAATCTACCGTTGCTCAAGCAGAAACTGAAGACGTTGTGGCTCCTGAAGTTTCAGGTTCAACCGAAATTCCAGCGGTAGCGTAAGCTAAAAAGTGGAAAAAACGTAAAAAATAATAAAAATTTCTTACGTGCATCTCAGAGAGATTGTAAAAAAAAAATAACGTGGTTATTGTACAAAGTGCAGTAGCCACGTTTTTTATGCATCGGGCGGTTTTTCCTTGACGTACTTTGAGTAGTCGTCAAACTAGTAGCAAGTAAGGAGCCATACGATGAGTACAAATCTATCAGTTTCATTTGAGTTAATCTGTCTTATGGGGTGGTTGTTAAAAAAAGACAAACATGCGCTGAGAGAGTTAATTCAGAAAGCGTTATCCGGTGGAGTTGCTGACGCAATT
This sequence comes from Candidatus Dependentiae bacterium, assembly GCA_016871815.1. Taxonomy (NCBI): domain Bacteria; species Candidatus Babelota bacterium. Next base: position 7,675 of record VHBT01000005.1, on the reverse strand, counting down.
TATGATTTGCAAGCATCAAAACCGGCAGAGCTATCAGATACCATGGAAAAAACAGTATCAGAATTCTTTGAATATGTTGAATCGATTTTAGCAGAAGGCGTTCCGGTTAATAAGCCAAAAGGGGTCTTGTCTAGCCAAACTCGTGATGCAATCAAAAAGGTTGATCAGCATGTTATTGATCCCCATAGTTTTTGGAATTCGGTCAATCGAGCAGAAGAAGCAGTGGAAATGTTGGGTGGGGATTTGAACCAATCAGCAAGAGAAGCAATGTTTAAAAATGAGTTGTATAAAAACATTCTTTCGAACTGGACAGTTCCCTCTGAAGATGTTTTGAACTAGATAATTTTTCAAAAAGGGCCGTGATTTTTTAGTCACGGCCTTTTTTAATTTTTTACCTGTTTTTTTGAAGAGAATTTAAAACGTCATGTGCAACGACACTTTCTGGTTTTGCAGCAAGTACACGCTGCGCCAGTAAAATTGTTTCTTGCGCATCAAAGCTTTCTGGAACCGCTGGATACATTTTAAGGAGTTTTTCTTGCAATTCAATAGTTTCTGGCTCGAGTTCTGCCGCGCGTGAAATGTGGAAAAACATGAGCTCCTGCCAGCCTTTTTGAGCGCTAATAAAATCGCCAACCTCTTCCATGGTTTTTGGTTCGGGAATATCTGTTCGCCCAAAGATACTTTTTGTAAGATCTGCAAGAAGCAGGTGCCGAGCTGCGGTTTCGCTCTTTTTTTTCATAAGAAACCAAACATAATCGTAAGTTGTAATGCATTGCTCCTGAAGTGCAAGTTCGCGCAGAATCTCTGCCATTTTTTCTTCCGGAAATTGCCAAAAAAGTAATTGCGATTCGATAAAGCGGCCGTGCATAACAAATTCTTTGAACGCTGCAGCTTTGTCTTTTGATATCAGCTCTGCAGCGCGTTGTGCGTAAGTAGAGGGATTATTAAACCCTTCGTCCTTGAGCCATTCTATTAAACGAGTAGAACAGAGTTCTTCTGGTTGATATTCAAGTATTACTTGTGCAAATTCATATTGTTCTTGGCTTGTTAACTCTATCCATGCAACTGGATCATTTTCAAAGACTCCTCCAATTGATGCTGCTTGATCAGGAAATAATTCTGCATCCCGCAAAAAATAATAAAATGTTCCCGACGAGGAGTAGGGAAAGTGTGGAAATGAAATATCATGAGACATGCGTAAATTTTTAAGCGAAACAGGTGTTTCTTCTAAAAAATTGAGGAAATTTACAAGTCCATGCGCGCAGGAGGTGCTATTTCTAAGGTAAAAAGGTAGCGAATAAGGGACATTATAGCCAATATCATTTTTTGGCAACATAGCAGATGTCTCAAGATATTTTTTAAATAAGCCTTTTTCGATGTATGATCGACATAGAAGTTTGATATCCATTATTTTATTCCTCCCGAAGGGAAATATTTTGTTATATGAGATGCTTTTGCAATAAAAAAGCCACTAATTTCATATTGCTTTAAATCATTAACAATATATCTAACTAACACAGGAATATTATTGATATAGGCATATTTTGCAGAATGTCCATTTTTGGGCAGACAATCTTTACCTCCCTCGATAATTTCTCTGACAACGGCTTTTATTTGTTCCCAGTTTTTACCTGGAAAAATTTTATCAAGTCCATGGTCATGCCCAAGTTTATGTGATCCATTAATAAAATGCATAAGTTTGTCTCTCGTTTGTTCTACATTTTCAAAACTTATTGGTGTCATATCGCGATTGATGCTGCGCGTATCGATGTTTAAGATTAATGATTTTAATTTCTTGGCCTGCGAAATGATTTCTTCTTTGTTGGGGCTGTTTTCACGGATAAAAGCGATTGTGTTATCGGGAGAAAAACCGCTGACTTGCGAGCAGTACATGCCAACTTCGCTGGTGCCGTGCAGCAAGTCATCAACAATCGGCCTGAGATAGTGATAGGTCTTTGTGGCATAGTGGTCGATTATTGCTGTGACAATGGTTCCGCCGATTGTACTTCCGCCGAGAATGAGAGCTTTTTTTATGAAAGGAGAAGATAGTTTGTTTTTAAGAAAATTAAGTGGCTTGCGGAGGATTTTATCGAAAAATTTAGACTTATTTGGTGATGGTAAATCGATTATTGAAGTATCAGAATGTCTGTTTGGAGCATTATATTTTGAAAATTCATCAGCACCGGGAAATTTGCTGACAGCGCCACCAAAACCAGTTTTTGAGGGTAAAGATACGGTTGAATCGCTTTGCCCGAGTCCAGGTCCGGAAAGTGGAATATTTTTCTCCTTTTGTGGCGAAAGCCGAAACATGCTGGTGTCAGTTCCCTGCGGGATGGTAACCGATTTATAGAGTTCTGCAGGATCATTGTGTGTTGGTGTTGGACTTAAGCCCAAAAAAGTATCCGCAACAGTTAACAATCCATGCACAATCGATGTGGTCAAGTTGACGATCGCAAGCAGCCTAACTTGCACCACCACAGTCGAAAAGGCAGGGATTCCAACGAGAGGAACCAGGCTTCCGGCGGCAACCGCAGCCGCAATTTGGTTCACAATTAAGCTGGGCGCTAATTGAAGCACAAGCATCTGATAAATCGGTTGCGGCAGAAAGAAATAACCGCGAAAGTAAGCGGCGTAGCGATCGGTCTCGCCCGAAAGATTGGCAAGCGCTTTAGCGGTGCTGGCAAGATCCGCCGATTCTGACTGGCAAATAATTTGTTGTCTGATTTTGTCGGGAATGTTGTTAAATTTTTGTCGGCATTCGGCAAGCTCGTTTGCATAGTTCATATCTTGCTTGATCTTCATGCAGTAATAGCGCTCTTTCAGTGCATAGGCCAAAATTTGCGGGTGTGTTAGGTTCGTTGATTGCGGCGTATGATCAATAAATTCAACTGCTTTGTGCGCAGCACAATTCTCATCATGTAATGAAATATGCAGGTACGTTTTTCCAAGACACACTTCTGGTGTCTCTGTTTGCGCAGGCAACAGTTCTTCATGCGAAACAATGCGAGTTGCGTACAGCATGGGCCTAACATCATCGGGAGAGTGTGTTGGTGGATCGCGCAAAGATTTTGATCTGCAGGGGAAAATCGTGATAATTTTTTGTTCAGCTGGGAGTAGAATTGCTAAAAAATCTTCTGACAAATCGACACACAAAAAATTTTTCGATCCTGCAAGTGGAATGGCGCAATTTTGTGTTATGCGTTCTGCAATGAGCGCAGAAATATGTCGGGGATTAAGTCCATATTTTGCGATTACATATCGTGACCGACAGGAATAGCGAAACGAATCGTGCGGATATGTGTAGGGGCTCAAGCGAGTTGAAGTAGACAGAACATCGTGCAGTTTTTCTTCGTCCCAACTTGTTGGTAACGCATCCAACGATTGCAACTCTGCGTCAAGATCGTCACGCATCTCCGGCGAAAAACTATTAAATGTTGCGCGGCAAAAATTCTGATTTTTCAGGTCGATAATCGCATATTTTTCAGCTTCAAACGCTTGCTCGTTTTCAAAATTGTATGAACAGTAGGTGTCGTATCCTTTGATGACATAGAGCACACGGTTTGCCTGCGGATCGAAAATGGCACAAAAATCAGCTTTTTGATTGGCGATAAATCGCAGTGATGGCTTGCGATGAAAAACAGTATATTGTTTTGCGGCAACATCTTGAGCTACTGCTAACGGCGAGATGTTTTGGGTGTCTAGTTGATACACTGCATAGGGATGAAAATTGATTTCACGCATATGAGAAACGCCATCCCAATTATCAGGATCGTGCGTCCAGTGCTCAGGACTGAAGGGAAATAATAGTCTGTTTTTTGCAACCTGTGAGCGAACTGAGCTTTGCATGTTGCAAACGGCACGAGAGCACTGACTTTTAAGATCACAATCTTCATTTTCTGCGCGTTCCTGAGCGCTCAGTTGGCGATGGGCGGGAACAACCGTTGGCTGTGTGTAAAAAAATATTGGTTCGTGATAGATCTTTGATTGATATGTCTGAATTGAAAACTGACCACTCGAAAAAAACGATGGCGGTTGCGGCGGCGGCTGCAAAATAATGCGATGGCCAGGAGAAAGATAATCACGTGAATAGTTATGCGTCCATGAGTCGGCTGCGCACCATGAAATACTGCTCAAAAACAGGAATAGAAAAGAGACAAACATGCAAACACCTTCATGAATCATTCATGCTGTCAAAATCATGCTAGTTGCTTTTTGCGCCGCGCAGAACAGTTTGTGAAAAATAACTTTAGGTTTTTATGTATCCAAGTTCAATTAATGTTTCTTTAACTTCAAAGACAGGCAGTCCGAGCGCGCCCGAATATGAGCCTGAAAAAGATTTTAAAAATTGAGCACCATATCCTTCGATGATTCCTGATCCACAGGCGTGAAGAGAATATGGCATTTGTTCGAAATAGCTATCCACTTCATTTTCTGGGACGTAAAATTCGGCAACGCTTTCGTTGTATTTTTGTATTTGCTGCGCAAGAATCCAGGTATGAGAAGATCGCTTGAACTTTTGAACAATAAATGCTGTTCCGATAACGCAAGGTCCTGCGCGAAGTTTTTTGAGTTGTTCGTGGCCTTCGGCGAGATTTTTAGGTTTTTTGAGTATGTTTCCTTGTTGTTCGGCAATTAATGTGTCTGCAGAAATAACGAAAATTGTTTTTTCTTCTGTGCTAAAAAGAGATGGCAATTCTGTGGCAACAGCTTTGAATAAGGCTGCGGTTGAAACATTTTCTTTAAGGCTTTTTTCTGGATTAAACGGTTCTTCGTGTTGAAGATTGGTCGAAAGCAGCTCGAATGAAAAGTCAGCGTCTTTTAACAGTTGTTGTCGAGTGAGAGAGGATGAAGCAAGATACAGATTTAGCATAGATTTTAAGGATATAAAAATCGTGTTTGAAGGTTTATACCACGACTTTTATAAGATGTCTGTATTCTTTTGTGAAATTTTTTCGATAGCTTTGATTCGATCGGAAATTTTAGGGTGCGTTCCTATCCAAGAGGGCTGGTTTTCACGTATTTGTTCTGAGGCAGAATTTGCTTTTAAAAAGAGAAGGGCAGAAATCATTTCCTGTGGGGAGATGTGGCTAAGAGCTTGAGCATCAGCTTGGTATTCGTTGTGTTGCGTGTACCATGTTTGCAAAAAAGTGGTTATTCTAAAAATGATAAAATTAAAGAGCAAAAAATAGGTAGTTGTATCTTGCGTTGGTTCGATAAAAAGTGTTGAAAGATAGCAACAGGTTATTCCTGCGGTAAAAAGAAATGAATTTATTATAAATGCTTTTAAATTGTGGTGCTCTCGTGCATGTCCAAATTCGTGTTCAAGGATAGCATTTAAATATTGTTTTTTTTCATCAGACTCAAACCAATGGTGTGAAATAATAATTTTGCAATTATTCAGGTTTCTCGCGCAAAAAGCATTAATCGACGGATAATTTGTAACATACAATGAAGTGTGTTTTGTAATGCAATCACGTGAGGCTTTTTCGGTGATTGCAGAAATGATTTCTTCTGGCATGGTCCCAAATGTTGCGTTTAAAATAGGTTCTTGAGTCTGCAGTTGATACAAGTTAAGCGCAACATGGATTGCAACCAAAATGAGGATTGTTTGAAGATCTAGCGGAAAGAAGAATAAAAACATCCATAACCATTCACCATAAAAATTAAATAATTTGGGGTAATATGGTCCAATGATAAAAAGACCGAGTTTCTCAAAAAAGTTCATTTTAGTTTATGTTAAATGCCTGCTTGATACGAGAAATGCGATCAGAAAATTTGGGAGAAAAAAGTTCCCAAGATTTAAATTGTTTTAAATTAAGATCGTTTGATGTTGCTTGATTAAAGTTTTCAAGAGCGGTAATTGCTTCTTGAGCGCCTATTTCGCGTGCGGTTGCAATATCGCTTGAAAAAATAACTTGTTTGTTAAAAAATGCGATTACAAAGCGTCGAGTCATGACAGAACATTGAACTAACAAAAGGTACAAGGTCCAAAAAGCAACGGGGTGCAACGCTTGAGTGAGTAAAAAACTTTTTCCAACAAAAAAACTAACAACAAGGAAAAACAAAGAAATTGCATGAACAAGGCTTGTGAAAATTGTTTTTTGCATGACTTTTAAGTTTGTTTTTAAGAAGAATGGGATTAGTGCAAAAAGCTCTGGAGTTTCAAAATGGGACGAAAAATAGATTTCAAACGGTTCATGAAAACGTCCAACAATAAGTTCTGGACTATTGAAATTGGTCACATGAGTAACCGTAAATTTTGTGATTCCTTCGGAGCTAACTACTTTCGTGATAGCTTTTTGCATTTCTTCTGTTGGTTGTTCAAAAATGCCATTAGTTACCAGTGTTTGAGTAGAAATTTGATACACAAAGAGCGCAATACAAACTGCGGCACAGATAGCAGGGATTTTTAGAAGTGAATGATCGTAGCTGGAAATAATGCCGGGGCAAGAAAAAATGGCAAAAATGGAAATAAGGTCGCTATAAAAAAGCGGATAGAGCAGGGGCCCTTGGATAATTCGTTTTAAAAAATCGATTACATCAAAAAAAAGTAGTAAATTCATAAAAAAAGCCTTTAGAATAAATGTTTTTTATCTTTTTACTCTAAAGGCTTTTTTGAAAAGAGTCTATCCGACTATGACCGAGGGGCTCGTCTTACAGGCTGTATTCTTTTTGATTTATATGCGTTTAAACCAGTAGTATGTTTTCTTTCGACTGAAGTCCCTTCTGTGCTGAAAAGTGGGTTTGGTGTTGTTACTTCTACTTTCGGTTTTGCTAACTTTTGCGCTCTTGGGGTTATGGTTCTTCCAAATCGACGAGCTCGTTCAAGAACACTTAAGGACGATGATTTTTCGGCAGTTACATCAGCTGCAGGAGTAACGACTGGTGTTGCTCTTGCGCCAAGCATAGGATTACTGAATTGTATCGAGTCAGAACTCTTTAAGACTGGGTACGAACTAACATCTTGTAGTTTTTGTCTTCTTGGGCCTCTGCGTAATGGGTTCAATGTGGCCTTTTCTTGCATTTGTGTTGTGAGCGTTCTTCTGACCGGAGCTGGTTGCGGTGGCGGAGGTGGTAGAGCAGGCGCCAGAGGATATGGCACGCGAGGAGGTCTTGACTCTTTTCTTTCTGATGAAGGTGCGGGGAAAGATTGTTTTCCTGCGCTTATGTCTTTTTGAAGATTAGAATCGTTCATTTGAGTTTGCGCAAATCCGAATCGTTCTCGATCGCGTGGGAGTGCTGGAATAGTTAATCGTACTGAGTTTTTTACGGGAGGGGTTGTTCTTACGCTTGGTACGGGCGGTGGGGTTCTGCCTTCATCATCCACTACAGTTGAGGCAAGCCTTCTGTCGCTTGTTTGCAAATCATCATTAGTTGAACCACGTGATAACCAACGTGGTGAAGCATCTTCGTCTGAACTACTCGCAGATGTGCTTGTTGGGGATTCGGGTGCTACAGGGGCAATGACTGGTTTGGGTTTTGAGCCTTCAGTTATGCCATCGCGGACTACTTCTTCTGCAGCGTCTGCAGGAGCTACAGTTCGTCGCGCGGATCTAAATGAATCTGATTGGTCGCTAAAAATATCGGTCCGGCCATCTACAAATCGTTGTGTTGAGAATTCAGTAGCTGAGGTGCCAGTTGATGCATCTGTTGCTGGGCGTCGAGGTCGATCGGC
>VHBT01000004.1 GCA_016871815.1 Candidatus Dependentiae bacterium | reverse complement strand
TAGAACTTCGCCTTTATTGAGCTCAAAGGAGATGTTTTTTACTGCGTTAAATTCTTTTGTTGCGGTAAATGGCCAAAATCCAGAAACAAATGTTTTATTAAGGTTTTTTACAATAAGTGGGGTCATTTTCTATCTCACTGTTGGTGCTTGAGCTACGCCGCTTGAAATGAATACAAATCGGGCTTGGCTTTTCCCATCTACTTTGATTATTTCGTTAAACATTTTTTCGGGCCTACACCAAAGTCCAAATGGTTCATATAACGATTGGTATACAACAACTTCTTCACCTGTTTCTGAGTGTCTTGCGCATCCCAGTACCTGGTACAAGGCGCCTTTGTAATGTTTGTAAATTCCAAGTTTCATTGTAGGGTGCTTTTTTGGCGTTTTTTTGTAACACTGCAGTATATCAAAATCTATTCGAAAAAAGTGAAGTATGAAAAATCCTGTTATTGTTTGGTTTCGTCAAGACTTGCGCGTTCATGACAATTTAGCGTTGGTTAAGGCAGCAGAATACAAAAATATTATACCGATTTATATTTTTGATGGATCGATCAAAGATCCGCAAATGGGAAAAGCAAGTTGTTGGTGGCTTCATCATTCTTTACAAAAATTAAATGAAAAAGTAGACAGTAAATTGAGTGTCTACAAAGGCAATTCACTTCGCATCTTAAAACAGCTTGTTAAAAAGCATGGTGTTACAAAAATTTTTGCGGGAACTTGTTATGAGCCTGGCAGGATCGAGCAAGATGGGCAGATTCTTGCAGAGCTTGCTGCGGCTGGCGTTGAACTTGAATTTGTAAATAATAGTTTGTTGTGGGCGCCGCAAGATGTGTTAAAAGACGATGGATCCATGTATAAAGTCTTTACACCATTTTACAAAAATGCGATTACAAGCGCTCCGCTTCCAAGAAAGCCATTGTCAGTTCCATCATCTGATTTTGTTAAAGATTCAGATTCTTTAACAATTGATGAGCTTGAATTACTTGATGCAAAGCATCCGGTGAGTTATGCCAAATTTTGGCAGCCAGGTGAAGATGCTGCGCAAAAAAAACTGACTGCGTTTATTGATGCAGGGCTTCAAGAGTATTCATTAAACCGTGATTTTGCAGATAAAGATCAGACCTCTCATTTGTCGCCCCACTTGCACTTTGGTGAAATTTCTCCAAATGTTATTTGGCACACAATGCATAGTGCTGACGTGAAAAAAAAAGCATCACCCGAAGATCGTGAAAAGTTTATTGCAGAGTTGTGTTGGCGAGAATTTTCATACACCCTGCTTGTTGGGTTTCCTGAATTACCTAAGAAAAATTTTCAAAAAAAATTTGATGCATTTGCATGGAAGTCGGATGCAAAGTTATTGCATGCATGGCAGCAAGGACGAACAGGATTTCCGATGGTTGATGCGGGGATGAGACAGCTTTTGCAAACGGGATATATGCACAATCGTGTTCGTATGATTGTGGCATCGTTTTTAACAAAAAACTTAATGCAATTTTGGGGGCACGGCGCTGCGTGGTTTTGGGAACATCTGGTTGATGCAGATTTGGCAAATAATAGTGCTAGCTGGCAGTGGGTTGCAGGATCGGGCGTTGATGCGGCACCTTTTTTTAGAATTTTTAATCCGGTAACGCAGGGCGAGAAATTTGACACTCTTGGTGAATATGTTCGTAAGTACGTTCCAGAGCTCAAAAAAATGCCTCAAAAATTTTTATTTAATCCGTGGAAGGCAAGTGTGATTGATTTGCGAGGCACAGGAATTGTGATAGGACAAACGTATCCAATGCCGCTAGTTGACGTTGATGAATCAAGAAAGCGTGCACTTGCAGCGTACGAAAAATTGGGAAAAGATCGCTGATTAATTATTTGATCGATTGATTATAAAAAGGGGTGTGATTTGAAAATCACACCCCTTTTAGGTAAATTATTTTTTTCTAGGTTTTGGGGCTGCTTTTTTAGCTTTGGCCTTGGCTTCTTTCTTTTGTGCTTCTTGGCCATTTCTTATTGAGTTTCGGATACTTGCAACTGCAGCCTGATAGTCTGCGTGCCCAACGCCTTTAGCGGGGGTAGCGTCGCCGGTTCTTTTTTTCTGAGCAGAGTCAAGCTGAAGTGAGTTTACTGCTCCTGTTTCACTATGTCTGGTGGCCATATTGGCAATACTTCCTTTTGTTTTATCTGTTAAAACCGCCTTACCAAAAAGTCCGAAACGTTTTCTTACTTCAAAACCACTTGTGTGAAAGCCCGCTTTTTTTTGCATGGCAATTTCTTGAGCAAGATCATCTTGCATTTTTCTTACCGCCGTAATGTCTTCAGGGCTTAGTTGGTTTTTTTTAGGAGCAAAACAATGTGATGCAATAACGGTGAGCAAAAAAGTGAAATATTTTAAAAATTTCATAGTTAATCTCCTTGATTAATAATTTGGAAAAAGGCGGGGTTGCCGCCTTTTTTAACAATAAGAATTTTTAAGTATTCTTATTTGTTCTTTACAGATTTTTTAGCTTTTTTGGTTGAATGCGTTTTTCCTGGTGCATCGTCGGTACATGCTGCACCCATTGCTCCGCCAATTGCTGCACCAGTACCAGCTCCGATTGCAGCGCCAGCAACTGTGTTAGACGTTGTTGTTACCGCAGTTGTTGCTGCAGTGGTTGTGGTTGATGAGCCGATTGCAGCTCCGATGCCACCGCCAAGGATTGCGCCAACCGCCATTCCACCTACAACGTTTTTAGATTTATTTGAGCCACATCCGCCGAATCCGGCAAGAAGTGTTAAAACAAGTGAAAAAACAGCAATTTTACAAAATAAAAAGATGTTTTTGTTTTCCATATCAACCTTCTCCTGGTTTTTTGTTTTCACGACGTTGTTTTTGTCGTGCTTACATTTCTAGTATTTCAAACTTGTCATTCAGGTTGAAATACTTTTGTGAAAAACCTTAAAGTGACAGGTTTTTTGTCCAGAGTGGTTTGTGGTTTTTGAATTCTGCTTGGCGTATTTTTGTTGTTATAATTATTCAATTATGGCGATAAGGCTTTTCTTGCACCATCCCGATTGGGATTTGTATTGTATTTTTGCATAATCGCCGGCAACTTTCTCTACAGAAATTATTGATGGGCGCGGGATTGTAAATACCTGGGGAAAGGTTTCATTTGGTCCCGAGTGAAGCGGCGTTGTAGATGAAAGTGAAACAGCTTTGATTGGGTTTTTTAGAAAAATTCTAACGGCTGATATTCCAAAAACAAATAAAATCAAAAAGAGAAGCCTCTTTTTGATTTTAACTTTAAAGTTTTGTTTTCTTGCGACTAAATACCCTGAATAAAAAAGAATTATTAATAAGATGAGTTGTGCTAAAAAGAGCGGAATGTCATTTAAAAAACTTAAAACAACTGCAAAAAAAAGAGTTGTGTGCGCGGATGGGTTTTCATCTGCTGGAGACTCTAGGGCAACGCGTTGCTTAACTATTGAAAAACGTTGAAATGCGGAGCTTTTTTTTTCTGCATGAGCAAGCGAAAAGAGTGCTGCGGGTATATTTTTTTTCAAGAGAGCTTTTTGTGCTCTCTTTTCCCAAAAAGAAAAATCTTTATTATTCAAATCACTGAAAAGAGTCTTTTGTGAGTAGAAAAAGAGTATTGCTAAAAATAAGAGTTGTTTTTTTTGCATACGTTAAACCTCTTTTTTGATGGTTATTATTTAGCCAGGCATTTTGTGGTACTAATTAAAAAAATTGATGTTTATCGCATGATAGTGGTACCGTTTGGCATCAGTAAATAAAAATACATGGAAACTGGGTACATGAGTAAGGCCAATCTTTTTTTACTTTATTTTTTAGTAGTTTGCAATTTTGCGGTTTTAACAAAAATTCCATCTCGAGAACAAATTTTAAATCGACAACTTGAGGTAAGTTCGTCGTTTCATCAATTAATTACGCGAAGATTTAGTTTGGGCTGGGACGAGATTCCTTTGGCTGCTCAACGAGCTATTGCTCATGCAGTAGCATTCAAGTTAACGCATTCTCATTTTAGTTCGCAGTCGCGACCTTTTGACTTTAAAGTGATCGCAGAAAACCAACCAACATCAACAGCCGGACAAACCTGCTTGAGGCATGTTTTATCTCTGCTTCATAGAAAGTTTAAAAACGTGAGACTTTCTTCGGCAGACCGCCAAATGTATAATCTCTTTGATAACTTTGATCGCTTTAAGGGTTTGTATTATAGAAAAAATGGCGGATACGAAGCAGAGGCTGATCGTGATCGTTGTTTGGAAACAGTAAGAGAGCAAGCAGAAGGCTTTGTTGCTGGCAAGAAAGACGTGCAATTTTCTCGCGATTTGCAGAGCGCGATGACACTTATGACAAATCAGGCGCGCGTACTTCTTTCTGCGCAACGTTTTAGTGAGTTTGTTATTTTGATGCTTGGGTATCAATATTTATTTTCAATCTCAGAGCATGTGGTGACGACAGTTGCTCCGCATTTGATTTCTGCGATTAAGTCCTATGTATCTTCTCATCCGCAACAAGATATTTGGAGTTTCTATCGTTTAACAAAAAATGATGTTATGACAGCGGCTAAAGGAATTATGCATAGTATTAAAAAGCATGACGACCACAAAGCTCGCGAGAGCATCAACAAGCTTGAGCGTCATCTTCTTTCATATTGCGAAAAATGGGGACAAAAAGATCAGGGCGTTTCGCTTGAAATAATTCATGCGTATTTGAAGCAGTTTAATCAGCTTTATTCCCACAGGGAGAGTTCGCGGCTTTCGGTAGCATTGCGATTATTTGTGGCAGCTGGCTCGTTTGATTGGCAGCAACGAATGATGGAGCATGCATTGTTGTTTGTGTTTAAAAAGACAGCGCTTTCTTTCCCGGAGCTTCGTCGAGAATTGACTCGACATGCTGGAGCGCAGGGCCAGGTTGCAAAGTTTTTAGGTAATTTTAGTCGAATTGCATCCCAATAAAATTATTTTTTATAATTCATTATTGATTTGGTGCAATACTTTCTCGAGTTCTTGGCGAAGGGTTGAGATATTTGTTATTGGAGTCTGAGAGCCGAACGCCCCACCTGCAAGCTTTTCAAGCGTAGCCATGAAAATGGCGATAATTTGTTTGCTACATTTCTTGTTGTTTAATGCCGCTTCGATTTCTTCGAATGTTGGGTTTTCTAGTTGATCGTTAAACAGCTTGAGCTTGCAAAAACTAAACGCAATACGAAAGAGATCCGCAGCGTTTTTTGTTGCAGATGCATGTATCTCTTTAAGTGCTATAGCAAGGGCTTTTGAGGGGTTTCTCTTGTGCCATAAGATCCAACGATAAATAGCAAAATATCCTATGCCAAATAAAAAACTGAGAAGTCCGAGAACAAAAAGAGTTAATCCAGAAAAAATATCTGATTTTTTTTCATATTTTCGATTTTGCTCAGAAGAAAGCCACTCTTCGTCTGATTCATTCATTAAAGATTCTTTATCTTCAGAAGATGAGTTTTCGGTTTTTGTATCAGGTGTCAATTTTTCTTGAGCAGTTTCTTCTTCATCACCATCAACACTAATGGTCAGTTGATTGGAAGAGATGCTAGAAAAAGATTCTGTTTTTGGATCAAAAAAATAAAATTCTTGAGATGGAATTTTAATCACCCCTGGTTTGATTGGTTGTATCACATAGGTAAACTTTTTTTCAAACTCTCCGTTTGCGCTGAGTGAAACTTTACTTTCTGATGTTCCGGGAAATGATCGTACGTGTCTTGGGAGCTTGAGTCGTGGAATTTCAATTGCATCAAAGTTCCCATTTCCCCGCACTTTAAGGCATAGGTTAATTGGTGTGCGTAAATCGACCATGTTTTTATCGACAGAAAGTGTTAATTGGGAAAATGATCCAATCGCATCGTGGCTTCTTTTTCCTTGGGGTGTGTCTTTGATTGTTACTGAAAGTCCGTTTGAGTGAGTGTTGGCATGCATGATGCTTTTGGTTGGGCCAAAAAAGTTAAAGTTGATGTTGTTGAAAGGAAAGTCATCTTCTATTTGGGAATACGCAACAGTCACGGGTTTAATTTTTTTTGTTCCTGCCCATGGTGTTGAGAGGAAAAATTTTTTCTGAAAAACTTTTACGGGGCGATTTTCGATTTGGATGGTTGATGATTCAGTGTCAGATTCTTTGACAGTAAATGAATCAAATTGTGGAGTGATATGATTTATTTCTACGTTGTCGTTCCATACGTAAACTTGGAGTGTTACTGGAATTATTTCACCAACAAAAAAAGTGTCTTTTTCAAGCACTAATCGAGCTTGGCAGGCAACGCCTGCCTTGTACTCTTTTTGAAAAGCAGCATCCGCTTCTTCGAGTGTTCGCTGACGAACCTTGATAACACAAGACTCAGATTTTCCTGTACTTGTTGAGATTGGTCCAATTTCAAATTCCCCCTCATCTCCACCTATCGCCTGAAACTCAAAAGAATTGGTTAAAGAAGTTTTGCCATTGATGTTCATAGAGCGACCAGACTTTCTTACAAATACATTTCTAAATTGATCCAGTCCAGGGATTTCGGGGATCTCGTTTATGGGGTTTTTTCCAGAAGAGATAACCAAAATGTTAAAAATCTGGCCGGGATCGATCTCGTAAATAAATTTGCCAGAGTTGTCTTTGTAGCTTGAGCGCGAGCCTGTAATTGAAATTGTAAGGCTATTTTGACCCTGCTGAGATTGAATGATGTTTGGAATAAGTCCACAGAGTAGAAAAAAAAGAAATGAATTGAAAAATTGTTTTTTGATCATTTGAGTATCCTTTACCAATTATTTTTTGATCTATCTTGTTGCGCGCCGCTGAGGGCTGTTCGTTTAGCAAAGCGTTCTTTCTGAAGTTCGTCTTCGTGTTTTGAAAATTTTTGTAAAAGCATGCGGGCAGCTTTTTCTGACGAAGTTTCATCAGCTTTTTGTTCATGCCAATAACCATATTGTTCTTCGCTTTCTTCTTGAGCAGAAGATTCGTTTTCGTTTATTGCACCTGCTTCTTCTTGAGCTGCTTGTTGTTCGAAGGCGGGGTTAGAATTATTTGATTGATCGAGAGATTTGCTTTTTTGACCGGATGCAGATGTTGAGGGTTTGGTTTTTTCAGTTTGGGACTCTGTCTGTTCTTCTTTCAAATTATCTGCAGATTCATCTTCGGCCGATTGGGTGTTTTCTGAGGTAGCTTTTTCTTGCGTTGTTTCGTTTTGATTTTGATTTAAAGATTCATCTGAATCCATAGCTTCTTCTTGTCCAAGATTTTTTTTAACATCATCTGCATGGCTTTCGGAGTCTTTTTGGTTAGCATCGGCTTGCTCGTTTGATTGCTCTTCTTTTTGTTCATTCAAAGAGCTGTCTGTTTGTTGTTCATCATCGCCAGAATCTTTGCCGGGATTATCTTGATGCGGTTTTTTTTCTTTTGGTTCTGGCTGCTGTGGCTCATCAGAATGGTTTTCTTCTTCTTGTTTATCTGCAGAGTTTTGTTTGTCTGCAGGGTTGTTTTCGCCAGATTCTTTTTCTTTTTCACGAGTATCATTTTGATTATTGGAGTCTTTTTGTGGGGATGAATTGTTTGGTTTTTTTGATTGATTGTTGCAGGACTGGTTGTTTGGCGTATCGTCGGATTTTTCTTCTTGATCAGATGTTTGGTCATTTTCTTTCTGATCGCTTGAATCAGATTTGTTGTTTGGATCTTTTTGTTGATCTTGATTGCTTTCGTTGTTTTTTTGATTTTGATCTTGTGGCTGCTTATCGTTTTTGTTGTTTTGTTTTTGATCGTTGTTTTGTTTTTTTTCTTTTTTAAGTTGTTCTTGTCGTTCGATAACAAGATTTTTAAAATCGATAAGTTCCTGCTTGAGGGTTGAAAGTTGGGTTGCTGGATCAAACTCTGGGTCGACAAGTTCGTATCGAGCAACAGCTTTATCAAGTCCTGCAAGTTGTGTTTCCAGGATATCATCTGGAATTACTTTTTCTTGCCATTGTAGGCTTTCAAGTGTTGTGGAAGCATTTTTGGCAAAAATAGATCCTGAATTTGTAGCTGATCGAGAAAATAGATCTTTTCCAGCTTCAATTTTTGCTTCAATCACTCGGTCGAATGATGCTTGCGCAAGGGAATTATTACCTTTTTTGTGAGCAAGAACCCCAAGATTGTAATTGATGAGAGGATCGAATGGATTTTCTAGTTGTTGTTGGATGAGTTGTTGGTATGTATCTGGTTGAGCTGCTTTTGATTTGCCAAAAGGCCACCAAGAAAATGCGGAGCATGGGAGGGCGCAAAAAATATAGGTGAGTATAAAAAAAAGGTATTTCATATCATCCCTGTTAAATTAATGAGTGGAGTGCGTAAAAAAACGCAGCAGCTGAGATAAAAAACGGATATCGTTCTTCGTGTAGTGATACTTTTTTATCATCAAACCGTTTTTTCTCGAGCTTTTGAATATATTCTACAACCGAGTCAATGTCTTGATCATCAAGAGTTGAGGCAACACAGTGTCCAGATATTTTTTGCGTTATTTCCTGTAACCGTTTTATGTTGAGCTTTGAAAGCGCAAGATCTCCTGTGGCTGTTTTTTCGTATCCGATAATTGCTCCAGTACGATCTTTTTTAGGAATTGGCGCTCCTTCTTCGGTCCCAACTCCAAGAGCTATGATTTGAATGTTTTTTGATTTTATTATTTCACTCGCCTCAGAAAGGTGTGATGAAAAATCTTCGCCATCGGTGATAAGTAAAATAATTTTAGTTCCACTGTTTTCGTCTGATTCAAAGAGCTTTGCGCTTTTTAAGAGCGCTTTGTCGATCGCGGTTGTTCCAGATGCGATCATTTCCGAATCTACTTGATCAAGGTATGACATAAATGCATCATAATCGATTGTCAGAGGCGACTGGGTGAATGCAGATCCCGAGAAGAGTACAAGCCCCATTCGTTCGCAGTGCAATCGAGAGAGTAGGAC
Source organism: Candidatus Dependentiae bacterium (assembly GCA_016871815.1). Taxonomy (NCBI): domain Bacteria; species Candidatus Babelota bacterium. The sequence continues at coordinate 63,704 of VHBT01000004.1, read as the reverse complement.
TTTCAGTTTTAATTTGGCGGCTTCTAGTCTGGTTGGCAGAACATCGCTTCCTTGCATGCTGCGAGAAATATCAAGGGCTACAACAACGTCTCTTCCCTCTCTCTGAACAATATTTTCGGATTTTCCCCACTGAGGGCGAATAAAGCTGATTAAAAACAAAAGAAGAAAGCAGGTAATTGTTGCAAACCGTGCGGTGCGATGAAAAGATGAAAGTCCGGTAAAAAGAAAATTTCGGGTGTCTTTTTTTGAGACCGATTCGATCCATTTACTACATCGCTTGAACTGTAAAAAATAAAAAAGAAGTATGCAAAATCCAGTAATCAAAATAAACGGTAAATAGGTTGGTGCTCCAAAAGTAATCGTGTTAGCGCTGAACATCAAATTGGCATCCTCCACAATAAAATTTTGAGAACAAATTCAATAACAAAAAGCAAGAGAGCGGGAATGGCAAACCACAAAAACAATTCATCTTTGCGTGCGTACAGGGTTGTTTCGTAATTAGTTTTTTCAAGTTCATCAATTTTTTTATAAATGGTTTCAAGTTCGCTGGTTTTTTTTGCTTCAAAGCATGAACCACCAGTCTTATCGGCAATTTTTTTGAGGGTTCTCATGTCGGGCTGAAAGTCTCCGGCAGCGCGAACAATTCTGCCATCTGGCAATTTAGTATATGCCTCAGATGAGCTTCCAATACCGATTGTATGTACTTTTATTTTAAAAATATTTGCAATTTCAATCGCTTGGTTAAGATCAAATGGGTCGGTAGGAGCAGATGCTCCATCGGTGATAAGGACGATAACTTTACTTTTAGCTTTTGAATTTCTGAGTCTGTTGATCGCTGTTGCAAGGCCCGATCCAATAAAAGTGTTTGTGTCATCAATTACTCGGCCAATAAGAAGTTCACTGGTAAGTTCGGTAAGTAACTTTTTGTCTAGGGTGAGTGGGCAGAGAGACAATGCGTCAGCAGCAAAGATGACTAAGCCAATGGCGTCGTTTTCTCGACGATTGATAAAAGAGCAGGCTTCTTTTTTTGCTATTTCAATTCGTGAGCGCGGGTCGCGAGGGTCATCGATAGCGATCATCGATCGGGAAACGTCTAACGCAAGAATGATGTCGATACCATCTACTTTTACTCGAGATTTTTCATCTATTTTTTGTGGACGAGCTGCAAGTAGTACAAGTGTTGCAAAAAATAACGAGCGAACAATAAGCAATTTTGTTGCTGCAGGAAGTTGCTGAGTGTGAGGGGCCAGAGTTGAGGGCTGAGAGTAGCGATATACGATGGCAAATTTGCGAAGGTGTGCAAAAAATAACCATGCAATTAATGATAAAAAGCCGATCGCCAATACCCACGGATAGGCAAATGTAATCATCGAAAACCTTGATTAATTCTACTCTGCAAATTTAAGGCATAGTCTAAACAGATCTTGAAAATCAAACAAGTTCCTATCGTTAAATCATTTTGCCCGAGCGTTATTATTTTTTAAAAAGTAATAACATCGTGTAAAAAAGCTTTGGATAAATGAGGGCCTTTTTAAGGTTGCTGTATTTCGATTATAAGCATATCTGCTTGGTGTAAAGCGCGATGAATTATTTTAGGGAGGGTTGTTTTTGAGTTAAATCACTTATTTCGCAAGTTAATTTAACTCAAAATTTAAAGCTTTTAAATAAGCGTTGCGCCAAGATCAAAAAATTTATTTATTTGTTTTAGGTTATCAGAATATAGGTCAGAGCATAAATCCGTTTCGATTTCACCCCAGAGTCGTGAATCAATTTTTCCATAAAGCGAGTCAGCGGTCCCAAGCTTTATGCCACTCTTGTCTTTGAATCTTGGATCGCAGGCTGTTGTGTTATCGTTGATGATTAAAATTCTGTTTCCCGTTTTGATAGATTGGGTTGGGTTTCTGCTATAATTTGTTCCATATCCAGTTCCGGTAGCAAGGCTTTCACGGCTTCTGGTTTCATTGTGGCTAATCTCGCAATTATCCGTTAGAAATTGTAGCAGTTTAGGATGCGTTAGCAGTTCTGTGATTGTGACGATTAAAATTCCTTGTTCATCTGCTGTTGCCATTCGAGTTGGGGCTTGGGGATATCTGTAGTTGTAACGATTTCTTCTTGGTGCTGCAGGTTCTTCTTTTTCGCCTACCCATCGCTTTCCACTGGTAAAAAAATCTTCAACGCCCGCAAGATCGGTCGTCCCCCAAAGATCTTGCGTGGTAAAAAGTTGTTTTTTTGATCCTTTTTCTTCAAAAAATTGCTTTATTATTTGCGCTGGAGTTGATCCAGGCATAGGGATAAACCTTTTTGCGAATTGAGCTCTGCACTTGCGGTAGAGCAAAAAGGTCTTGGCGCGAGCCATTCGTTTGTATTGGTTATTGGTGAACAAAAAAAGTCCAGACGCAAGCAAGGCAGGAACCAGAAACATTGTTTTTTTGCTTATCGGTGGTTGGGCCGTGGTGAATGTTTTTACAAACTCGACAATTTGGGTAGGAAGTAGTTGGTTGTTGTAATAAATAATGATCGAAAGACACGATGTGTGTGTTTTTGAGAAAATAAATTCTACACAAAAATTATCGGTTTGATTTTTTACATTTTTAAAAAAAATTGTTCCGGATCTGCGATTTTTAATTTGATCATGTAGTCGATCTGCAAGTCCAGAGCTTGATGAAGTAACCCTGATTTTTCCATCTTTGGGTGCCTTTGAGAATAAAATCGTTCTAACTGATCGTGGGAAATCGGACGTCTTTTTGTGCGTTATAATAATTTCAAGCTTTGATGGGTTGCTTAGGATGGGAGTTTCTTTCGCATCTTCTAGATCTTCTAGCTGCGTGGGAAACGATTTATTGAGAGTTGAAATTTCTTGTTCGGTTTCATCGCTTAGAGGTTCTACCACATTTGGATTTGCAAAAGAGCAAAGACTCACAAAAAGAATACACCATTTATTTATTTTCATGATTGTGCTTCCAATCCGAGCTCGAAAAACTTATTCATTGTTTGCAGCTCGGGCGAAATTGTCTGAGGAAGTTGCTCAAGATCGACTAGGATTTTTGATACTTGTCGGCCATCGATGAATCCTTCTCGGGAGCCTGTTCGCCAGAGCAAAGGATTGAACTCTTGGTCTTCACTTGTCTGGGTCATTGACCAGGCTGCAACTGTTGGTTTTTTTTCTGTATCCTCTTCTAGCATTGGCACAATTTTGTTCCATGAGTCATGTACCAAAAAGGCTTGCCGTTTAACAATTTCTTGTGATGCAATATCTATTGTTGGGATTATCCAGTCGTTGAGTAAGAGAAATCTTTTGAATCGAGATTCGCTATTTTTTAGGAGGAAGATATAAACCGCATTATTGTCCTTTTGTATCTCTGAGTAAGTAAGAATTAAAATCTCATCGGACGTTAGCCATTTTGTAAGTCCGGCAGTAAGGTCGATTGGTTGCGTGGCAAGGTTGGACAGCGTGACAAGCTTTTTTTTGCAGCCAGCTGCGAGCAGCTTTTCTTTTGCAAGAGTTGCGATATACGCGCTTGTAAGCGTTGAGCCTGGTTCGACTGGTATATCTTCAGTTGTTTTTGACTCTTCTTCGCCCCCGAGAATAGGAAGTGATTCGTCTGTGATGGTTTCTGTGGTGCTCGATACTGGTTGTCTACGACGAAGTGCTAAGACTTCTTGTTGCTGAGCGGTATGAGTTGCTTGAAGTTTTTTGTGATCGCGATCAAGAACTTCTAATTCTCTTTGTAGGTCCAAAAGTTCACGTTGTGCTGCGATAAGTCTTTCCTCTGCTAGTTGGCGAGCGGAATAAGCATTTTGTTTATCCGCTTCAAGGTTACTTGTTTTTTGAGCGGTCATTTCTGCTGCTCTTTTTGTAACCACGCTTTCAATTTTTTCGTCCATTGTGGACTCAAGGGCTTCTTTTTCGTCTTCAAGTCTAGCGACTTGCGCTTCAAGCGCGCTTATTTTTTCGGCAAGGGCGGCTTTTTTTTCCTTGTATTTTGAGCGCGCAACGGGTTTGCGCAGATCCCACCAATTAAGAAGAGGTTCTTTTGCAGCAAGTCCAATTATGCCCGTCGCCACAAGTCCCAAGAGGGAAAAAAGAGCGTTCCTTGAAGAGGTTTTTGGTTCAACAAAAAGAGAAAGAGCAAACTGCTCAATTTCTCGCGAGCAGTGCTTTTCGGTTCCGTAGATGCGAACGTCAGTGTATGGCGGGAGTTGAACTCCAAATGAGCGAGTTGGGTTTTGGGCATTGAATGTTACTTGCAAAACAACAGATTTACCCGAAATAGGATGTTTAAGTCTAAAAATAAAATTTTTACGCTCTTTTATTGCTTGCTGGATTTCACTTTTAGAGCCTAATTCTTGCAAGGTTGTTTTGTTAACGAGTTTTAGATCAATTTCATGGAAATTGCCTGTCGGCAGTTGTGTTGCGCAGGGGACGTAAAAAAGCTTTACTTCGGTTGACGGAATGAGGTGTTCAATCGTTTTTGTGGTAGAAGTTACTTCATCAGCGCTGTTGGCTGCTTGAATTGCAAAACATAGGTAAAAAATAACAAGAAAAGTCTTTTTTGACATAGTGTTCCGTTTTTTAATATAAAAAGTGTTCATTGTTGTTAAATTCTAACAAAAGAGATGCGCTTGAGACTTATCTTTTTTACGGACTAAAAAAGAGCCATTTTTTGAAAAATAAGTTTTTTAGTGGTTTCGGATTGAAAATAAAGGTGAAGAAAACCATAGGAATTAATAGTTTTTAGGTAAATGATTTTATGGTGGAGAGAGTGAGATTCGAACTCACGATACCCGTTAAGGTATGCCGGTTTTCAAGACCGGTGCTTTCAACCGCTCAGCCATCTCTCCAGCGGGATAAAATATAAAAAAAGTTATTGGTGCATTGTGGCGGAGAGAGAGGGATTCGAACCCTCGATTCAGGTTTCCCCAAATACTTACTTAGCAGGCAAGCGCTTTAGACCTCTCAGCCATCTCTCCAGGCTTTTTTATATTTTAATTATATCAATGATCATTTTTTGTGAGCATTTAAGCAAACATGGTGCGCCCAAGAGGGGTCGAACCTCTAACCGCCAGATTCGTAGTCTGGTACTCTATCCAATTGAGCTATGGGCGCTTTTTCCCCAAAGGGGTAACCAAATCAAATCGTACCTGTAAGTGGGCTGTCTGTCAATCGGGCTTTTGCATCAATTATTTCTTGCTGTGCGTAAAATTCGTTCTTCGAGCCTGCGCATTACCTTGTATTCATTGTCTTTGATGTGATCGTGACCCAAAAGATGTGCAATTCCGTGTGCTATTAAATATTCGATATTTTCCTCAAGTGTTTTTCCAAATACGGGGCCTGCGTTATCGATATACTCTACCGATAAAATGATATCGCCGAGTGCTTTGTCGTCGTCATAGATAACTTTAATTCGCTTTCCAGCCTTGAGGGTTGGGTGATGCGGAAACGAGAGCACGTCGGTTGGCTTGTCTTTATTGCGAAATTGTTTATTTAAGTTATGAATAGCTTTATTCGTTGTAAAAATGATGCTGATATCAAAATCTGGGTAATCAAGCTCATTGAGTATTTTTTGTACAAATGAGCGGTATTTTTCTTTGTCGATCGTGTATTTTTTGAGTCGAGATTGAACGTAAATCATAATTTTGAGGTTTAGAGTAAACAATATCTTTTAGAAGAAATCTAAAATAGTTTTTTTGCAAGTTTTTTCATCGACGAGTTGATTCAGGGGAGATTGTTTCTGATCCGGATGAAGAATCAGATCGGCTTGAATAGCTTGTCTGGCTTTCGTCTTGGTCATCAGAATCCTCATGCCCACTATACACAAGACTCATTAAAGATTCTTCTTCTGGACTATAGCTATCGCCCCAGGAAGACGGTGAAGTGCTTTGAGGGGAAATAAATAATGAATGCGATGGTAGCGGGGCGTGTGCGGCGGCTAAACATCCTGATATGATATCAAGTTCTTCTTTCATAGAGCTTATTTCTCGGCGGATCGCTTCTGCTACTTCAATATCATTTGCCAGTGTTAATCCAGATGAAAAAGCAATTTGTGTTGTTAGGATTTCTTTTAAAAAAATCAGAGCAATTTTTTCGCCATGATCGCTGGATGCTTTTTCGAGAAAAAAATTAAGATGTGTAAATATATGCTCAAGGGCAAGGTCGTCTTTGAGTGGTCTGATGAGCTCGGGGTCTAGTTGTTCGTCTTCATGCAGATAGTAATTCATGTACGAGAGCAAATTGTGGTATGAAAACGAAGCCCTGAGGCGATGTTTTTATGTAAATCAATTGAATTAATCGTTGAAATTGATAAAAAGAGAAAAAAAAACAGTAAAGATTTTTTTGTGTTCATGGCAATCTCGTTTTTTATTTGAATTTTAAGTGCTTGCCGCAGAGCATAGCAAAGATGCTGAAAAAAGCGTGTTATTTTATGCATAAATAGCTGTTTTTTCTGAAAAGATGTTTATAGTAGCGCATTATTCCCTTGACGCGTGATTCTGGTGTGGTACTCTTTGAAATGTGCTGGCCGAAGTGGCGGAACAGGCAGACGCACGGGACTCAAAATCCCGCGATAGTGATATCGTATCGGTTCGACTCCGATCTTCGGCACCAATTCTTTTTTATTCTCCTCTTTCTTTTTTCTGAGGTTGATATGCAAAAAACTCTTTTTTCAAAAATAATTGATCGTGAAATTCCTGCTCAAATTGTGCATGAAGATTCTGATGTTATTGTCATCAAGGATATTAATCCGGTGGCTCCTATTCATTATTTGATTATTCCCAAAACAGTTGTTAAGGACATGAAGGACCCTGGGTTTGATGCTCGCATGGCAGCGATTATGGTAAAGACGGTTCAATATTTGGCGGCTCAACTTCCAGGGGACCAGGCATTTAATATTATTGCGAATAATGGTGTAGCTGCAGGCCAATCAGTGATGCATTTACATTGGCACTTTATCTCAGGAAGAAATATCCATGAAAATGGATTTTTAAGATAATTGCAGTGCTTTTAGCAAAGCGTAAGTAGCGGCGAATGTAGCAAGCTTTCTCGAAAGCTGCTGAATGCGGTCAGAGCTGGTTTTTGATTCTGAGCCAAGCTTATTTCTTGCTCCAAGATCGAATTGCTTTCTTTTAAAAACTGAACCTGACCCTGTCTTTTTTGAAGTTCTTTGAGAGCTGTTTTTGCGGCTGAATTGTAATGTTTGAGCCGAGCCAGGCTTTTTTGGTTGCGATCAGCAAGTCCGAGCTTTGTGTTTATTATTTCTGTTTCGATGTGGTTTGTTTGAGCTGACAGCCGTTTCATAAAATCGCTGATTACTGGGTCTTCTGAGGGAGATTTGGGCTTGTGTTTTGTGTAGTCTTGGTATTCTTCAAGCAGCGAAAGAAACGTTTGTTCGTGAAAATTTTCTGAACAAAGAGAATCTGCGTTTGATTTATGTGATGATTGATTTGATGCTTCTAAATTAGGAGTAATAAAGATACTTAGAATGAATAAATACAGTACTTTCATCCGGTGTTCCTCGCTTTTTTTGGGTAGCTATTTCATAACATGAAAGATCGCCATCCATTTGCTTACGTAACATTCTTGCGATAAATTCGTGTGTATTGGTTTTACCAAGCTGTAAAAGGATCGTTGATGAACAAAGTTTTTATGTTTTTAGTATCAACCTTCTTTGCTGTTCTTGCAAGTATTGTTTTGCTTTATATCTCGATCTCAAGTGGAATCGGTCCATGGATCTCGCCAGTTATAGTCCTTTCAACTGCAGCCCTTATGCGTCTTTTTGGGATATTTTCTGAAAACGTAGGGCAGAATTTGGCAGGGATTCAAGCGCTTGGGGCCTCGACCGGTTTGATTGCATCAGCGGTTGCGTTTACGTTTCCAGCATATTTTTTTATAGATTCAACGCATTTTACGACTATTCTTCAGGCAAGAACTTTTGTTGGCATTGGGCCAGTCGTCATATTTATTTTTACGTGGGGAATGGTTGGGTTACTCATTGGGCATTTTTTTGCGCAATCACTTTTGAAAGATTCAGCCCTTAAGGTTCCCGTTGCAGAGTTGGTAAAAACAACGATTAGCGCATCTCATGAAAAAGAAGAATTTTCTTTCTTGCTGCGGGGGGGGGTGCTTGGAGCAGCGTTGTGTTTGATAAGAAAACTTGCAAACATTCTTGCAAGTGCGCGAGTTGTACCAAGTATTGTGCAGGGGGGCGCAACTCTATTTTCAGGGCTTATTACGCCAACGATTTGGGCGGTTGGGTTTATCGCAGGCAAGACTATGGCGATTGGCTTGCTTGTAGGGATTTGCCTTAAATATTGCTTGTTTAAGCCGGTGCATTATTTTTATTTTGCTCATCAAGTTCACGCGATTTCTCTTGAGCAATATTTTGTTGCTGTGAGTAGCGGACTGGTTTTGACCGATTTGCTTTTTGGTGGTGGGCAATTTGTTGTAACTGCGATCAAAAAAATTAACAGTTTTTTGAGTTCAGAAAGAGAGCCCGCGGAGAGTGAAAATTTTTTATCGTTTATCAAAAAGATCAGCTGCACGGTTCGGGTCGAGTATTTTTTCCTAGCATCTCTTTTTGCAATAGCGGGTTTGTGGCCATATGGAATTAAAGACCCTTTTCTAATACTTTTTCTGTTTGGAGCAGTGCTTGTTGCGGTATATCAAATGACTTTGATGGCTGGACAAATTGGATTGGTACAGTTTGGGCGATTTGCAACATTTGTGATGTTGCCAGCGTTGGTTTTTTTTAGAGTTTCTGCGTTTCATGCCGTTTTGGTTTCTGCGGCTGTTTCTATTTCTGGAGCGGTTGCTGGCAGCATGCTTTTTCAGTATCGATTAGCAGATGAATTAAAAATGAAGCGATCGACAATGTACTGGATTCATGTTGCTGCGATTTGTTTGGCATCAATTTTTGTGGTTGCAGGATTTTTTATATTGTGTTCGCATTTGCAGCTTGGCTCGGCGGAGTTCTTTGGGTTTCGCGGATATGCTCGAGCTCTTCTCATAAAATCATTCGATTTTGATTTATTAAGCTTAGTTTTTGGCCTCATGGTTGGAATTGTTTTACGGTTTTGTAAAATGTCACCATCGATGGTTCTTGGTGGATTGTTGATGCCAAAAGAGCTTGTTTTTGCATTTTTATTTGGAGCGGGAATTAACCAAGTGCTTGGTAAAGATAAAAAATATATGCCGATCGCATCAGGGGTTTTTGCCGCCGAAGCTATTTGGATTTTTTTGAGTATTTTACATAGTTTTTGTTGAGATAATTTGGGTATTAAGTGATGAAGATAAAAAGAATGGTATTCTTTTTTGCGGTGGCTTGTGCTGCAGCTTGCGTGGTTCAGGTGTACAAAAAAAATGTAAATCCTGAAGGTCTGACGCAGGAATGCGCTGAGGTAGGTATGGGGGGCGGCGCTGAAAAGTCTTGTGAGCCTGAATCAGCTCAAGCGGTAAGTCTTGATATGGAAAAACTTATTCATGCGATTGTTGGAGAGTACCATAAAACCTTTTCTCCCCGTTATTATACTGTTGCAACAATCCACTTTAATGGGGTGCATGATGAACAGACGAGAGTTTGTAATCTTGTAGATAAGGCTGCGGTTGTTTGCGCGGTGAGTGATATAGCTGCTCTAGATGATGTTAGTAGTATTGATTCGAAATATGTACCGCGCTTTTTGAGCGCATTCCCAGAAGGCACTGCAGGATACAAAACTTTTTTTCTTATTATTTCAGAAGGCATACTTAAGGATAGGCGTTTTGTGGCAGCTTTTTCTGCTGTAGTTATGAGTTGTCGGGGTTTGCAATCACTGATTATTGTTCCAGAGAATTATCATAATCCTGTTGCTGAAGAAGTGTTGCTTGATTTGGCCAGTGATAATTTTTGCGATATTTATAGGAATTCTTTTTTTGTTGATCAGTATGCATTTCAAAATGGTTTGCCCGTGTTAATTCGGGATGGATTTAAAGGATTAGCACAACACACGAGAAAGATTTTTAACCTTGATTGTACGAGCGCAGTGTCAGCAGAAGAACGCTTTGCTCAGGCGTATTTCAATAAAGCATTGGCTCGCAGGGTAACTGGTGGATCTCAACAATATATCGCAGTTAAATTAGCAAAAACGTGTAACATGACAGTGTCTTGGAATGAAGTTGGGGAATATGAACAACCGGATTCAGGTTCTCAAAGGCAGCCGTCTTATTGTTGTTATGTAAGCAAAAATGGCAATATTTCGCGGTATAATTTGTATGAAGAACGCCATGCTTATTATGCTTCAGCCCCTGAAAATGAGATAGTTTGTTTTTTGGATTCACATTCCATGACCTTCAAGTTTAATCGAGACACACTATTAACGGGTGACTTTTCAAGTGAGCCTTCGACCTTTGAGGGCTTGGTTGCATTATGCAAAGAAGCTATTGAAAAAAAGCAAATGATCGATGGTGTTAAAAAATTCACAGACGAAGAAGAAAATCTTGCAGTTACCTACACCATGCAGCAGTTGTTTAAAGATTTAAAAGTAAAAGTTGGTCGTGAGTTTGCGGTTGTGCGGTGTGACGATAAAGAAAAAATTGCTGGAATTAAACCGCGTGGAGGCAAGCTAACTATTGTGGTGCTTACAAGTGGCGAATGGCAAACATTGGAAGAAGGACAGAAAATACATCGGTCGAGAGATACGTTAAGAGATTTTGATATTCCTTACTACAAAGACAGAACGTATAAAAATGCGAATCAAAAAATTATTGTTCTTGATCGAGAAGATTATTTGGAATACAACTTTTGGTCTCGCCCAGAAAAATATGCTGAATTTCCTACCTATCATGTTCGTGAGCGCATTTTTACGAAAGATATAAAAAGAGTCCCAAAAACCAAAGAAGCGTTTCTTGATGAGGTTATCAAAAGAGCTCGAAATACTGCTAAATATTTTTCTAAATAACTCTTATCGCCAATATTTTTGCACTGCATGTTGTTTGTCTCATGCCGGGTGATGTAATTTTTATTCAACATTTTATTGTTTTTGATCAATTTGATTCAGTCTGAATCAAATTGTAGAGCGTTTTTTCACAATAAAGGGTTTGTTTTTTAGGTTGTGCTTTGAGGCTTTAAATAACGTTTATTTGTTATATTTTTAGTATATTAGATCTGTTTTTAAGTAACTTGTAACCTCTATGAATAAATATATTTTGATCTTTTTTGTTTTCCTTTCACCTGTTTTTGGCAGCGATATTGTTCACGAGAACGATGTAAGCGAAGAAGCTGTGGTTTCTACTCATGCTGCACAGGGTCCATCAACCTATCTCAGAAAGACATTAGCTAATGGGCTTGAGTTTTATGGAGCATATCAGCTGTCTGGCGAAATTTGTCTTGTTGGGGTAGAGCAAGGAGCAGGTATACCAAACAGGGAGTCTTTTGGTGAGGAAAATACGGTTTTGACCGTAGATTTGTCATCCGAGCAGGACTTACAGGCTATTAATACTTATTTTTATTGGTTTTCAAAGCCATCCATAGCAACTGAAATAAGTGTGAATATTGCTACCGCAAAATCAGATGGTTTGGATAGATTAAAGAAATTGATTTTGCAGGCTTGGCAGGAAAAAAAATCTACTACTTTTTTTATTAAAACAGAATTGCAACTCATTAAAGTGTTTTTGGTCATAGAGCAGCACGAAAATAAATTCTTATCAGCTCGCTTGGTGATGGAATCTGAAAATCCGGAGTGTAATGAAGAAATTAAGTTTGTTTTACTTAGTATTCTTTTTAACCTCGGGCAAAAATCATCTTTAGGTATTGTTGGAATAACAAATCTGTTTATTTGCTTTGCGGGAATAATGATGACAATTGCTGGTAGCGAAGAGATATACAAACGATATTCAACTCAAGAAAGAAATGCATGGGGAAATTATGCGCGACTGTTTGCTTTTTTGGGTTTAAGTATTTTTGTTACACAAAGATTTGGCCGTTTGCTTTGGAAAGATTTTTCTACAGTACTTACTAAAAAGAACGCAGAAATAGCTTTGTTTAACAATTACTCGTTAGCTGATTTTAAAAAATAGCCGTAACTTAATAATCTTTTTATAAAGAATGTTTAATTTTTAGATTCATCGGGTTTACCTTAATTTTGTATTAATTAGAAGTTAAGAGACTTTTTATGATGATTAATTTTAAAAAAGCAGCGCAGCTTTTTGTCTGGATTTTTGTTTTATTAGCAATGAGTTTTGTTCTTGGAAAAATAACCAGGGGTGCTATTCCAGATTGGTACGAGCATATCAATCGATCGCCGTTGACTCCTCCCAATTATACGTTTGGTATTGTCTGGCCGATTTTATACATTTTGATTGCGCTTGGGGGTTGGATGATTTGGGATCTTGGGATTATTTTTGATTTAACCTTGGTAAAAAAATTGTATGTTTTTCAGTTAATTTTGAATTGGTCCTGGTCGCCATTGTTTTTTGCGTATAAATCAATTGGAGCGGCCCTCATTTGTTTGATTGCGCTTGTCTTTACGGTTTGTTTTTTGATTTATGAGCTGTATACAGATGAGCGAACAAAAAATATTTCTTTCTTATTCGCTCCATACGCTTTTTGGCTCTTTTTTGCAATGTACCTGAATTGGTTTATCTGGATGAATAACTGATCTTGAAATTTTTTTGGTCGTTAAATAGCGTTAAAAATGTTTTTTTGCATGATTTTTAAATAAAAAATACTTAAATAACAAATATGCTACACTTTAAATGTAATTTTGATGCAAAAAAGGTATTAATAAAGTGAAAAAAACAGTACTAGCTTTTTTATTGGTGATAGTTGGTGTTGTAACTTGGGTGGCTCATGTGTATCCGTCGAGCTCTCCTCAGGCTTCTGTGCAGGTAGCCCTTGATATTCAAAAACTTATGGATGCAGTAATAACTGAGCTTACCAAGTCTCATCCGGCCGCAAAAATTGCATCAATTTATTTTAATGGGGCGAACGATCCTCAGCAAAAATGGAATTACGAAAGTGGAGTTAATAGATTTGCATATTATGTTTGCGCGTTGAGTGATGTAAGTGCGCTAGACAACTTAGATGATGTTACGAGATATCATGGCGGCTATCATCCGCGCTTTTCTCGTGATTTACCATACAGAGAATGTGGAGCGAGGTTTATTTTTATTATTTCAGAGGGCGTGCTGAGAGATAAGCGCTTTGTTGCGGCTTTAAGGGCTCTTGACTTTGCAAGATGGAATTGTGAGCTTGCTCCATTAATCGTTATTGCAGATGATTACCTAAAGCCAATAGTAGAAGAAGATATAGTTGATTTATTGTCATGCCGTTATTTGAGAGGTGACTATTCAGTTGCTCAATATGCCCTGAAAGATAGTAAGCCGTTGTTGATTAGGGATAGGGTCTCATTATTAGCAGAGCACGAGAGAAAAACTTTTTCTCTTGATTCAGCAGACAATTCATCTTCAGAGCAGCTTTTTGCTCAAGCGTATTTTGATAATAAGTACCCAAATCTTTTGGGGTTTTTTGGATCACGCAAGCATTTCGCCTTAAAGTTGGCTGTGGCGTGTAACATGATTGTGGCCTGGGGAGAATTTCCCGTTAATAATTATGTAAACAGGCAAGGGGTTTGTGTGCAGCTTCAAATAGAAGCGGATTTTCCTCAAGATGAAATTATTTGTTTCTTGGATCCTTATGCGAACATAGAATTTTTATTAAATAAAAACCTAATTTCCACGTCTTCTTTATTCATGAAAAAAACATTTGATGAGTTGGTCGTTCATTGTAAAAAGACTGCCGATGACATTCGATGGAAGTATAACTTAGTATCTTGATAAATTCATTATGCGCTTATGGCTTTTGTAATTAATAATAAAATTGACCAGGTATTAATAGCTGGTCAATTTTGCTTGTGTCGCTAACAATTTTTATTCTTGAGAAACAAATGGGCAACCCAATTTGCAGCACTTTAATCCTGTTCTTGGTCCATAGACCAAGAACGGGGTATTGCATTGCGGGCATGGGGTGTTTCTAATTTCTCCAGAGAACGCAACGGTACATTTTGGATGCGAATTACAGCCCCAAAAGACACCATTTTTCCAGGTTTTTTTGCCAATTGAGTTGCCACAGCTTGGGCATGGATGCTCAAATACTTCTTGTTTAATGTAGGAGCATTTTGGATATCCTGGACAGGCGATAAATGGTCCATATCGTCCAATCCGCGTAACCATTCCGGTACCACATTTTGGACAGTTTTCATCAACTGTTGGCAGAGGTTCTTGTTCGATTAATGTAATTTTGCCTTGTTCGTCACGTTCAAATTTTGAAGTCGTACTGCATTCTGGAAAGCCGGTACATCCCAGGAACTGTTGTCCTTTTCCGAATCTAATCGCCATTTTTTTGCCACATTTTGGGCAATCGATATCGGTTATGACTGTTGTTTTTCCTTTTGGGACTTCGCCTAATTTTTCTAAATCTTCTTTAAGTTTTTGGTAAAAAAGCTTAAGCACCGCATCGCGCTTTGCTTCATTGTTTGCAATTTTATCCAGATCTTCTTCCATCGTTGCGGTAAAGGTAATGTTGAAAATATCGGGAAGGTTTTTTGTGAGAAATCCATTAACTGTTTCGCCAAGTTCTGTTGGTTGAAATCGCTTAGCATTTTTATTGACGTATCCACGCTTTTGAATCGTTGAAAGGGTTGCCATAAAGGTACTTGGGCGACCAATTCCACGTTTTTCGAGCTCTTTAATCATGGTTGCTTCTGTGTAGCGAGCTGGAGGTTGTGTAAAATGCTGTTTCTTAGAAACTTCTTTTTGTTCAAGCGATTGTCCAACTGCTATTGCTTTTGGAATTTTTGTTGTTTGTTCTTCGTCGCCTTCTTCTTCGACTGAGTAGACTTTTAAGCAGCCCTCAAAAACGAGCGTAGAGCCAGTTGCTTTGAGAGTGTACTCTTTGCCGTCGATTAATATTTGTCGTTGAAAATATTTAGCTGGCGCCATCTGGGAGGAGACAAATCGTTGCCAAATCAGTTTGTAGAGTTTTGCAAGGTCTGGTTCGACAAATGCACTTACCTTTTCGGGCGAAATATTTACGCTAATTGGACGAATTGCTTCGTGGGCGTCTTGAGCTCCGCTTTTTGAGTAAATATTAGTTTTTGAGGGATAAAATTCTTTGCCATATTGGCCGACGATATATTTTTTTGCTTCATCAAGTGCCGTGTCGGAAATACGCAGCGAGTCGGTTCGCATGTAGGTAATCAGCGCTTCAGGGCTGTTAGGGTCTGAAAGAGCAACCCCTTCGTACAGTTTTTGAGCAAGCGTCATTGTTTTGTCTACAGAAAAACCAAGCTTATTGTAGGCATCTTGCTGGAGTGTGCTGGTCATAAATGGAGGCAGGGCATTTCGTAGGCGATCTTTTTCCGTGATCGTTGTGATAGAAAAAAGCGTCTCTTGAATACTTTTTACAATTTCAAGCGCATCTTTTTCGGTTTTAATTTTTGCTGCTTTTTGTTTGATTTTAAAGAGTTCAGCGAGCAGTGTTTCTTTGCCAACCGAGAACAAGACATGAACAGACCATGATTCTTCTGGTTTAAAGTTTCGGATCTCTTCTTCGCGATTGCAAATCAGTAAAACAGCTGCAGATTGCACGCGTCCAGCAGAAAGGCCTTTGGTGATTTTTTTCCACAAAAGAGGCGAAACCTCATACCCAACCCAGCGGTCAAGTACGCGACGAGCTTGCTGAGCTTCTACTTTTGCCATATCGATATCGCGTTTATTTTGCACAGCTTCAAGGACGGCAGGTTTTGTGATTTCGTTAAATGAAATTCTATGGATTTTAGCTTTGTTTTTTAAAACTTTTGCGATTTCTTCGCCAATGTGCCACGCAATAATTTCTCCTTCGCGATCCGGATCGGCTGCGAGGAAGATTTCACTGCATTTTACAGCTTGTTTGCAAATATCAGTGATAACTGTTTGTTTTCCGCTGAGGGCGACGTATTCAAGTTCTATCAAACCTGTTTTTTCATCGATTGAAACACCAAGCTTTTTTTCAGGAAGGTCTTTGATGTGGCCAACGGTGGAAACAACTTTAAAGTTGCTATCTAAAAACTTAGAAATGGTTTTTATTTTTCCAGGAGATTCTACAATAATAAGTTTTTGAGAGTTTGAGTCAGATGATTGCGAATCTTTTCCGTTGCCTGCCATAGTGTTTTCCGATTTAAATATAGTTTTAGACTGTAAGCAGGATATCGAGTTTTGAGGGTCTTGACTATATGAAGTGGTAGTCGAATTTCTCTTTTTGACCATACATGATAAAATGACAATGTGTCAAAACTTTTCTGATAATGGCTATTGTGACGAGTTTTTTGAAATTGGATAAAAAATTTTTAGGAGTATGGGTGTATGAATTGGGTGAAGGTTTTTTTTGCACCATGTCTCGAATTGCTTGTTTGGCATGAATTAAAAAATATTTTTTTAATATCTTTCTTGAATGCTCAAAGAGTTATTTGGTCGCTATTCAATCACTTTTGGCTTTTTGGAGCGTTTTTAATGGCGCTTGGAATTGTATTACCACTTGTTTTTATGCCCACATTACAATCGTTGGGCTTTAGTGGCATCTATGATTTTTTGCGAGGATTTGCGCCGGTAAATCTTTCAATGAGCGGAATTTTTTTGTTGTTGCTCGTTAATTTTATAAGTTCATATCTTTTTTCAATTGTTATTGTTCTTTTTGCGCGTCCTACACAAGAAGAAAAAGGTATTTTGTATTTCATACAAATTTTTTCGAAATACTTTTTATTTGTTGTGCTTTTCTTCCCTATTTATTCTTTTTTTATGGCAACTCATCTGTTTTCACCATTTATTGGCGCCTGGACATTTGCGATGCTCTTCTTTTTTGATGCAGAACCAACAGCGGTTGATCTTCGTTTGTCTATCAAAAGGGGCTTACTTTCATATTTACGTTTTTTGCCGATTATTATTATCGTTCAGGGGCTTTTTGAGATTTCTTTTTATTCCCTGGCGGGGCTTACGTCCTTTGTTGTTCAGCTTTTTACAGCATTATTTTCGGAAATGGGCATTTTTACAATGCTTGTAAGTGGAATCATGTATTTACTTCTTGTGGCTTGTCGAATGGGAGTAAGTATTTTGACTGGACTTCTGCCGATCGTAGTTGTAAATACGTTATACATAAAGGCGATTACGCGGTTTAAGGCCTATTTTGAGTAGAGTATTACAGGGTGAAAACCCGATGTGCTCAAAAAGTATTTTTTATAGATATTTTTAACTTAAAAAACTCAAGAATGGGTTGTTTTGCATAAAATGCTAATCTGGATTTAGCTTCTTTTTGGTATTTGGAGATTAGCATGTTTTTTATGCTTGTATTTTTCTTTACTTTGTTTGGCTTTGCTTCTCAAGCCCCATGCGAAATATCTCTTGCAGATGAGGGAGTTTGTTTTGAAGGTCAGGCATTTTCTTATACAAATCTTAGATTAATTTTGCTTTCAAAAGAGCGAGAGTATGCTCGAGGGCTTGTTAGGTTTGGAGCTTCTCCAGAAAATCAAGAGATAAAAGATATGCTGGGAGCACATTCAAGTGATTATTTTATGTTGCAATTGATTTCGCAAGCAAAAGCAACTGAAGCAGAAAAAACGCGTTTGTATGCGTTGTTTTTAATGCAGAAGATGCACTATCTTGAACCTCTTTATGCTCGCAAGCGATTCGAGCCGAATGGAGTAATAAACCTGCGCTCGGAATTGTGGAAGTGTAAAACAGTTGCTGAAATGCAAAAGCGATTAAAAACGATTTACTCGATTTCTCCACGAACGATTTTATCGTGGAAACAATCAAAAGAGGCCCTTAAGGGATTGAGACTGTTAATTTTGATAGGAAAAGAGGCTTGTCCTGCGCTGGTGACTATTCTACCTCTCTGTGTAATAATTTCTTTTTTTATACACGACGTAGGATTTCAATTTATTTCTAATCTTAAAATTAGCTTAATAACGGCTCTTGGATGCAGTGTGTTAAATAATTTTCAAGATCTTAGCGCTTTTTGTGTAGGGTCTGCATCTAAAAAATTTTATTATGGAAGCCATGAAATAAGAGTTTTTGAGTTTATCGAACAAGAATTGCAGATCGCTATCGAAAGATACGAAAAACAATTACCAGAAAAAATGGTTGCGCAAGTTAAGGAAACGTTAGGAGAACTTTCTGAAATTTTTTATTTAAAATCTTTTAATCAATATTCTCAAAAAGATCTAGAGCTTTTCCATGATAAATTAATTGATTTGCAAGACTATCTTTCAGATTTGGCGGAATATGTTGAGCCTGAAAATTAAAGCAACAGACCAAAAATGGTATTGAAAATTGTTTAGTATATAGTTGCTTATCTTAAGGCAGCAAATGATCAAAATAAAAAGACTAAGCTTCGGTAGTTTTTGTTTTGATACCAACGGTTTGCTTGCACTTCTTGTAAAGATTTTTTTTGTTTAGTTCACCTTCAGCCTTGTTTTGTGAGATGATTCTGGGGAGCTTGTTATTTTGTTCTGTTGTTTGAACAACGAGAGTGTAAGATTAAGAATCTCTACAGGGGGGAGAAGAAATTATGTCAAAAAAATTGATAATCTTGTTAATGGCGTTGAGCGCATTACATTTTCCACAAAATGTTTTTTCTGACTCGCAAGTGATGGCAGTAGAATCAGAAGAGCTTGATGAAGTTTCTCAAGGACAAGAAGAGGTTTTGCTTCCTGAACCTGATTCTGAACATTTTGTAACACATGAAATTCCAAACCTTAAAATTGAAAATGGCCCGGGAGTAGAGGTTCTTCCTGGTCCTGGTTGCTGCGAAGAAAATATCCAGGCGCTTGCTCATACAACCGTTTTAGCGCTTCATCAGACGTTACAAGAACTTGGAAATCTTACAGATCAACAGGGGAAAGAAGAAGTTGCCCAGGCTCAGGAAAGCATCGCAGTTGCACAAGAAGAAGTTGGTGAGGCTATTCAAGCAAGCAGTGAGGCTCTTGGGGAAATCGGAGAGGCTGTTGTTGCGGTCGGCGATATGCTTGTAGAAACAGGCGAAGCGGTAGTTTCGGCGATTGCTGGAATCCCAACTAACGTTGAAGTTTTCTTGAACTTTTTGATTGAAAAATACGGCCTGTTTGTTGAATATCTTTCAAATGGTTGGAAGCTGATGTTGTATGATTCTGTTGAAGGGGCAACACGGCAGTTTGTGGAGCTTGCGGTAACCAGATCTGGAGCAGTTGATTTATCGGCATTTAATGCTCTTGATGAAACAGCACATAAATGTTTGCACCGCATGGATGTAATTCAAGCGGAATTGTTAGAAGCAGCAGGTGCGCAATCAGAAGCATTAAGAAGTACTGTTGAGTGTTACCTTGGTCAATATCGTGATTGGTTTACTGGAAAATCTGAAGCGTTAATTGATTCTCAATCAACAGCAAACATGCTCAATTCGTTGGGAGTTAGAGGTGTTGATGTTTCAGAGTTTTCATTGAAAAATCTTGAAAAATTCAGTGAGCTTGGCGGAGTTGCGCGTCATCAAAATTTATACTTTAGCATTCGCCCACTAGATCTTGTTGTTGATGAACCTGTAAGATCGCTTGATGAAGAAGCTGTTGCAGAAGTTAGGGCTGTTTTAGATTCAGAAGCGACTGTTTCAGCAATGACAAATGAATTAGTAGAAGAAGCTGTAAGTCGAGATATTGCTGATGTTGCGGTAAGATCATGCGAAGAAGATCAAGAATAATTTTTTAGATATTTACAATAAAAAGAGCGCGGTTGTAAAAACCGCGCTCTTTTTATTAAGAAGTTGATTGTTTGATTGATTTTGTCGCCCACAGGGTCAGGATTTCTTTGTTCGTTAATACAGCTTCTGGCACTTTGAAGTAGCACATGGTGTATGGTTTGTTATTTTTTAGATAGGTAAAGGGCTGTGATCCAGCATTTAGATATTCTTTTGCAAGCTCGTCTTTTGCTTTGAAATATATTTCATCCTTAGCGATGATCCCAAAAATTTTTTTGTGGTAATAAATACCATATCCCCCGAACATTGCCCGAGCAGAAATCCCTTGTATGTCTGAAAGCAGGTCTTCGATCAGATGTTGTACGAATTCTGAGTGCATAACTTTACTCAAGCGCTTTTTTCAGGTTTATATAAAATTCTTGCAGGTTGATGTTTATCACCGTTGTTTCTGCAATAAGTTCTAAGAAACTTATATCTGTTTTCCAGCGAGGGATAATATGTTGATGAAGGTGATCTGGAATACTTGCTCCAGCGCCGATGTTAAGTCCAATATTAAATCCTGTCGGATTCAGCATTTTTCTTAACGCGATTGTTGTTTGGGTTGAGACAGTCATGATTTCGGCGAGAACCTCTGGCTCAAAATCACTTAATCGGGCGCCATGTTTAAATGGTATTACGAGTAAGTGACCAGCTGCGTAAGGAAAACGATTGAGCATTAAGATGCAGTGTTTGTAGCGTTTTACCACAAATTGTTCTTCATCTTTATTTTGTGTTGGGATAGTGCAAAAAATACAATCACTACTTTCTGTTCTATCTTTTCTAGTAACCCAGGCTTCACGCCATGGAGCGTATAAAATGCTCACTTCGTTTTCCTTGCAATTGTTTGTAGAGATATTTCTATTGTTTGACAGGAAGTGTTTTGATGTACAGTTCTTTGAGTTGTTTTTCTTCTAGAGTTGTTGGAGAATCCATCATCAAGCATCGCATGCTTTGTGTTTTTGGGAATGCGATAACGTCTCTGATAGAATCTGTTCCTGCAAACATCATGGTCAATCGATCAACACCAAGGGCAATCCCTCCGTGTGGAGGAAATCCAAGTTCTTGTGCTTTGAGTAAGAAACCAAAATTATTTTTAGCTCTTTCTTCTGAAATTCCAAGAAGACTAAACATTTTTGACTGCATCTCTGGGGTGTGAATACGAATTGAACCGCCACCAAGCTCTTCTCCGTTGCAGACTAAGTCGTATGCTCGCGCAAGAATTGATCCTGGATTATTAAAATCGGCGTTTTTTTGCGGAGAAGTGAATGGGTGGTGTCGTGCGTTCCAGCGTTTTTCGTCTTCATCCCATTCAAGGAGTGGAAAATCAGTAACCCAGAAGATGGCGTCATTTTTTGTATCGATAAGCTTAAAGTGTTTGCCCAATTCTACGCGTAATTTGCCAAGGGTGTTCCAGCTTGGTTCATAATTACCCGCAACGATGAAAAGAACGTCTTTTGTGGTAAGTCCTGGGATAAGTTTTGCTGCTTGATCAAAAAAATCAGGAGCAAGAAATTTTGCAACTGGCGATTGACTGGTCTTGTTTTCGTCAAATTTTACGTAGAGCAATCCCTTTCCGCCAAGTTCTTTAGTTGTTTTTGTGACCCAGTATTCAAGGTCAGAGCGAGAAAGGTCTTGGTTTTTAAGGCAGAGAGCGCCAACGTGACCACCTTGGGCAAGAGCCGTTTTAATAAAGCTGAGTTCAGTTGAGGCAAAAAGAGGGGAAATATTGTATACAAATGTATCAAATCTCATGTCTGGCTTATCTGAGCCATATTTTGCAAAAACCTCATCAAATGAATAGCGAGTAAGTGGAGTTGGAAGGGTTTTCCCAAAAAATTTCTTCCAAAGTTTAGCCATTAATCCTTCAAGAAGTGAAAAGATTTTTTCTTCTGTTGCGTATGCAAGTTCAATATCAAGCTGGGTAAATTCGGGCTGTCTGTTTGCTCTAAGGTCTTCATCTCGGTAGCAGCGGGCAATCTGGAAGTATTTATCCATTCCTGATGCGATAAGCAGTTGTTTATAAATTTGAGGGGACTGTGGAAGGGCAAAGAATTGTCCTGGGTTTGTTCTTGCGGGAACAATGAAATCGCGAGCCCCTTCAGGGGTGCTTTTTGAGAGTGTTGGGGTTTCGATTTCACAAAAGCCGTTTTCGTCCATGTAGGAACGAATTGCAAAAATAAGTTCATGACGTAGGCGAATGTTTTTTTGCATCGAATCTTTACGTAGATCAAGGTATCTGTAGATAAGTCTGAGTTCTTCGGCGGTGTTTTGATCATCGATCTGAAATGGCAATGGTGCGCAGCGATTTAAAATTACTAATGTATCGACCAAAATTTCAATTTCGCCGGTTGGAATGTTCTTGTTGATTGCATTTTCGGCACGTTTATTTACTGTCCCGCAGACCCCAAGTACAAATTCGGCTCTGAGCTGATCGCCAAGCTCTAATAAGTCTTTTCTTGAGGGATCAAGGACGAGTTGAATGATTCCTGTATGGTCACGAAGGTCAATAAAGATAACGCCTCCGTGATTTCTAACGGTTGCGGCCCAACCCAAAAGTGTTTGCTGAGATCCAGCGTCTTTTAAAGAAAGCTTTCCACAAAGGGATGAGCGTTCTAATTTTTCTAGCGATGTCATAAAAATACCTTTTAAAAAGGAAAAAACTGAAAAAAGGAAGATCTTTGTAAGTAAAGAACAAAATAGTCTTTTAGGCAATACGGGGCTTGCATGGTTTCATGCAAGCCCCGTATTGTGTATTAACCCAAGAGAAGTTTTTAGAAGCGATAGTCAAGGCTAAAGTTTGCAGCAAATGCTGTATTTGTCCCGACGCGAACATTGTCGGCTGGAAGGTTCATGGTGTCTGCAGCATCTAACTGAGAGTAGTAATCACCAGCAATAGGCATGCCTTTAATGTCGTAGTAATACGAGCCAGGAAGGAAAACAGCAGTTTTTAAGGAAGCGGTTAAGTTTTTCATGATTTCCATCGATGCCATCAAGTTAAACTCTGTTCCCTTGTAGCGACGTGCAAATTCAGTTGAAGAAATTGTTTGTGTTGCAGAGTCATATTTATACGCAGCAAGTTCTTTCCAGAACATCAAGGCGTTTGAGCTTACAGAGAGTTTTTTGTTTGCATACGATTTTGGCTTCCAAGTTGCTCCGTATCCATTAAAGACAATGTCGGTAAGAGATGTGTCGTTAAGAACGGTATCGCCTTGAGAAACAGAAAGCGGTCGCTTGATAGTTCTTGTGTCAAACATGAAGGCAGAGGTTACATATTTACCGACGTACCATTCGTTTAGAGCAACAAAACCGCGATATGTTTTATCGGATTCAACGGCGTGAGGGTTTGCTCCTCCAGAGAAGTATCCAAATGCGCTTGCCATGGTAAGGTCGATTGGTTCATGTTTGTAGTACCAGTCAACAACGCCCATCCAGCCATCAAAGGTGTTGGTGTATTCTGGACGCATTCTGTTTGCAGCAGATCGGAAGGTTTTTGAGTTGCCATTAACAGTAACAGCAAAGTTGGTTCCATCTTGGTGACGATTTGTTTTTAATTCTGTTGCAAGTTCTTCATACGCTTCTGCGGCAACCCACTCGCCACCAACAGATTCTTGAATGTGAGAATGTTTATAAGTTCCTTTTGAACCAACTGGTTTAACAATATTGCGATCGATTTTATATAGTTTTTCCTTGCCAAAGTTTTTAGCAAACTCACAGTCGATTCCCCATTGACCGGAATGGCTTGAAACTTGAATGTTTAAACCACTGGTTTTAAGATGCGATTCGCTGTCTTGTTGAAGGTCAATAGTTTGTGCAAGCGCTCTGTTGTAGGCAATGTAAGGTTCAAATTCAACTTTTATATTTTCGCTATCAATTGGAATGATATTAAACGAAAGGGCATATACATGATTGTAGTTATCGGCACCCGACCATGGAGCTTGTTCATACCCAACTTGATTTGTTCGAATGGTATTTAAGTTGTCACGAAGTGATGTGCTTTTGTTTTCTAAGCATCCGACGTATGCCTTATATGTTAAGCTACTTGATGGAACTGTTCCGGAGAGCAAAATACCAGGCGCAGAAAAATCATTTCCTTTTGAGTAAACAGCAAGAAAGTCTTTTGATGATCCGTATTCAGAGCCCATTGCGATTCCGCGACCAAGAGAGTGTCCAAACATACCCATTTTTACAAAATGCAGGGCGTCATTTTGCATGCCAAAAAGTGCATTAAGACTTGTTTTAAGCCAATATTCTTTGATCCAATTAATTGGTTTTGTGGAGTTGAGTGTTGTGTCGCTTCCAAGGTATGCGCTTCCAACTTTTAAACCTGGGAAGCTTGAAATATCTGTTCTGCCAGCCGTGCCCCAGATGCTTTTGTGTCGAAGGTTGATAAACGCTTCAAGCGCATTGTGTCCAAATTCTTTTTTTCCAGAAGTCATGTGGTGCTTAAGTTCGATAGTAACTTTGGTATATTTATATTTATCTGGTAGTGATGCATTTAAAAATGCTGGATTTTCTTGTGCAATAAATTCGTGTTTAATTATTCCTGATTGCTTATGGGTAAAATCTTTTTTAGGCTTAAGATTTTCGTTTGCGGCTATGTGAAAACACATCGCAGCAAGTGGGAATAACATTGTTTTTTTTATGTTCATTGTTTTCTTTCCTTTTGTTCTTTGAAAAAATGATACGCATCTTTTTTGACTTCCTCTAATTTTGAATAGAAGTGTAACCGTTTTTTTTTGTTTATGAAGTCTAAAAGTAAGTTCAGAGTTTAAGAAAAAATATCGAGGTTGTTTTTTTGTGATTTGTATTGTCCTTAAGATACTTAAAAAAGGTTCCTTGGCTGTTTTTTTATCACAAGAGCAAGGAAAGATTATTGCTCACTATAAAATATCAAGAACACATGCAGATCTTTTTGCTGGAGCGCTAGTTTTAGTTGAAGTTGTTGATTCTGTTTCGTCAAAATATCCTTTTTTTAATTCAGTTGAAATTGTGAGCTCTCCCACGATTACGGGAATTAGATCCTATTATTTTTTGAGTTTTTTTTTAGATTTGGTTTATTTATTTTTGCCTCAAGGCCAACCAGACGAAGAAGTATTTGAATGCATGTTAACGATGGTTCGTTCTGACGTGGTTTTACTTTGCGAAAAATATTCTTTTATTGGTGCGTTTTATTCTTTAACAATTTTACGCTTGCTGGGATTTTTTCTTCCTGAATCATTGTATACTTTCTCATGCAGTTTTGAGCTGGATTTAAAAAAAGGCTTGTTTCGCAGTGCGTTTGAAGATGCTGCCTTGCGTCATGAATTAGAGGTAAAGTATGATGCATCAAGTACGCAAATATTTCTTTGGATTTTGCAGGAGTTAAAAGTTCATCCGCAGTCAAAGAAAATAGAAAAATTGTTAGTAATGATGCGTAGTGAAAAAATATGGGGATCGGTGAAGTGAGGAATCTTAATAGTTTTAGGGCGGGCAAATTTATTTTGCTTTTGCTTATTATCTTTACGCAAGACCTCTTATTTTCGCAGGGAAGTTTTGATCGAGATGATTTAAGTAAAAACCATTCCGGGTCATGGTTGGAGTCAATGACAGGAAATCTTTTTGGTCTTAAGACTTTAGCAGAAAGTACTCGTGCGGTTGAGCAAGTTTTTAATCGTGATGAAACTGTTTTGCGAGTTCAAAAAATTGAAGCATTAGAGCAAAAATTGAAAAAATTGCGCGAAGAAAAATTAAAAGCATTAAAAATGTTTGATTTACGGCGGCTTTCAATTATTGGTTTTGCTTCAAAATTACGACGAGGTGAAGTGAGCGAAGAAATTGCTCGGTTGGGAGAAGACACTCAAAAAAAAATTTTGGCTTTGAATGATGAGCAAGAACAAGTTATAAATGGGATTTTGCGTGTTTGGGCAACAATTCTAGGTGTTGTGGAAGAAAACATAGAAACGTTTCAAGCGCAATCAGATGTGGTTGTGCGCAAAGGAGAGGATCTGTCGAAAAAAATTCCTTATTCGATAGAAGATTGGACTTTTGTTGAAATGGAAATTGAAGAAGTTGATGATCAAATAAAAAAAGAAATGGACTCAAGAAACATTGTTCTTCCTGAGCGGACGTCGCTTTTTGATCAATTAGATTTTTTAAAAAAAGAGTTTGCGACAAAAAAGCGAGAATTGGAACAGCCTATTCGTCGCGGTGAAATTAGTTCTTATGAAGAGCAGGAAGAGTCAAATAAGCGATCTGTGTTACAAAAAGAGCGGGACCTTTTAGCTGATAAGATTTCTCTGACTGAAGTAAAAATAAAAAAAATAGATTTAGATCTTTCTGCTGTAGATGATGGAATAGCTCTTTTGCGCGCTCGAAATCAAAAGCTTTTGGCGCTTGTTGCAAAGATCAAGAACAATTTAATTATAGAGAGTTTTGACCTCAATCGATTAAAAGCAAAAAAAGAAGAACAGGAAGCTTTTCTTGGTGTTGAGCGTGATAGAATTCGAGCAATTTTAAATGAAAAAACATTTGAAAAAGAGCGCATACGAGAACGCTATGAGCAGGTTAAAACAAACTTAGCAACCTTAAGGGCTGCCGGAAAAGAAAATACTCCAGAAGGATTGCTTTATCAGGCCAAAGAATCGCTTGATAAAAACATTATTAAAGCGCTTACGGGACAGATTTCTTTATTGTCCGCCGATGATGATCTTGCTCATGCACTTGCTATGGAAAAAGGATTTAGTTATACCAAGGTTAATATCAGGTATTTATTGTTAACAGAGGGTGAAATCTCTCGAAGCTTGATTGAAGAAATTAACACCATTCGCAGGAAGCTTGAGTATGATATAAAAACATATGAAGCGCGTAAAAATGATGCACTCGCTTCGCATCACATGCAAGAAGAGCAGGATCGTTTAAAGAAACGCTTAATAGAGGTTTCAAAAACAGATCTTGGCGATAAGGGCAAAGAAATTATCGCGAGTCTGAATGATGCAAGAGAGTCAGTTCGGCATCAAAGTGCTAATGCCTTAAAAATTAGTTCTCGGGCGAGTGAGTTATTAAAAATTTATCAACGAGTTTTGCGTCAATGTATTGGAACTATCAATGACCTAGAGGCTCGTCGTGTAAATGTAAATATTTGGCGTCGATCTTCTCGTGGCATTTCAATGGTGATGATGCTGCGGGCAACTGAAGAGTTGCAGCATTTTTCAAAAATGGTTTTTTGGAAAATTTATGACTTTTTTGATTTCTTTTCATTCTTGAGATTGATCTCATGGGCATTGCTTGTGGGCTTATTTCTTTCCTTTATTGTGTACTGGTCGGGCTTTATTATCGCAGGACATGTTTTACAATTTCTTCGCAGGCGTCTTCAGCTTTTTGTTTCATATCAAAATGGAACGTTTATTTTTTGGTATTTAAACGTATTACTTCTTTTCTTTGATGCAGCTCTGCGGCAAATTCAAGCTGTGTATATGCTTCTTTTTTTATATATCCATTTTAAATTTAAGCTTACGTACTGGGGGCTTTTGAGTTTCTTTGCAGGCCCTGTTGGATTTAGTGGGTTCTTTTTATGCTCTGCGCCGGTGTGGGTTTATTTAGCAAATGATTTTCTTTCCGAATTACGATTGCTTAATGCGCGCTTAAGTTACTTCTTTTTCGGAGAACGCAATCAAAAGAGAACAACATTATTGCTTGATGTTTTATTTTACTCAACGGCAATTACTCTCCCCTTGCGCAGTGCGTTGTTAATGTTTAGTTCAAAGTATGAATTTCTTCCAAATGTTTTATTCGCGATTTATTCATTGCTTGTGATTGTTGCCTTAGCATTATTTTTTGAAAAAGATGATTTTACTGGATTATTTTTTGGGCGAAGTGATTTTTGGTTGCGTGCGCGGGAGTCTGTTGATCGTTATTTTTATCCGCTCTTTTTCTTTTTCGTACTTCTCTGTTTGCTTGCAAATCCGTATGTTGGATACTCTCAGCTTGCTTGGTATTTGGCGTTTTTCGTTCCTGTTTCTGTAGGGGTTGTATTTTGCGCCTTATTTTTGTATGGGGTTTTGCGAGAGCGGGTTGTGTGGGTATTTATTGAGCAGCGAGACGATGAGCTTGTTTCTCGGTTTGAAAATGCAAAAGTCTACTACGGCTTTTTTGTTACGGTTAGTTTTTTTGCGCTCTGCTTTTTTATGGTTGCGGTTTTGTCTCAGATTTGGGGATTGCAGTACAATTTTGCGCGCCTATGGACAGCAGTTTGTGATGAGTGGGTTTTTTCTCACGATGGAATAAAAATTGGAATTATAGAGATTCTGACTGTATATCTTTTTGTTGTATGTGGATATTTGGTCATGACTCTTTTAGATCGTTTTATCCTGAGTAAGGTCTATGAGGTTTTTGGTGCAGAGCCAGGGGCACAAAATACGTTTTCGCGGATATTTAGAATCATTTTTTTATTGCTTTCTTTCATGCTTGGCCTTTCATACGTCAAGTTAGCGGCGATGGTGCTTCCTGTTTTGATTTCGATTTGTGTTGGTGCTGCTTTGGCATCAAGAGATTTTGTTGCAGATTTTGTTGCAGGCTTGTTGATTTTGTTGGAGCGTCAAATTGAAATTGGGCATTACATAAGTATCGAAAATACGCGAGGGCTGGTACATAAAATTTCTGCACGCTCAACGATTATTAGAACAGCACAAAATTATTTTGTTGTTATCCCCAATCGTCATTTAATTTCGCATTCATTATTTAATTGGGGTGGAGGCAAAATTTCTGTTGGCTTTGAATTTACCGTGACTGTTGGGTACGAGAACGATCCTGACCTTGTTATGACTCTGATTCGTAAAGTTTTAAATGCACATGCACTGGTTTTGCGTGTGCCGCCTGCGGTTATTCGCTTGGATAATTTTGCGCCATCGGCAGCAGATTATTTTGTCAGGGGCTTTGTCAGTATTCGTAAGGTTCGTGAGCAATGGGATGTTGCGAGTGATATTCGTGTGGCATTGTATAAATTATTCAGGGAAAAGGGAGTTGTGTTCCCATTCCCTAAAATGATTTTGTATCAAAATCAAAACAAGCCCGACGATGCCGAAGCGTTTTTTAAATTTAATTTTGACCCAACTGCCGATGCTCACGTAGAGGATTAATTTGAAGAGTAATTATTCTTGCGGCCAAATTTGATTGGGGTCATCGGATACATGCTAAAAATATTACAAAGGCTCAGCGTTTCCATTCTAACGTCATAACATCTTTCTTGGAGTTCTGGGCTTAGTTTTTGAATTGTCGAGAAAGGAATAAAATTCTTTTTAAACAAAAAGAATGTTTTTGCGGCAAAACAAATAATCCGCAGAAGGTTGACTGAAATTATCACAGTTTCATTGTCAATAATAAAGGGAATGCACGGAACTTTGATATTAATTAAGGGATTAATTGGTTCTGCAAACCAGCTCATTGCACTTGAAATCAAAAAACCAGTTGAAGGGAGAATGAGGTTGTTAGGGTCTTGAGTAATTGCGCCGGTTGAATGTTCTGATTCAATACTAAGTTCTGTGCATTCATTTTCGATGTCGTTTATGAGGGTTTGTATTTTGTTTGCGAGGTAGAGAAATTTTAAGCCATTTAACGCATTAATCCATTTATTACTTTTGTGGGTGATGTTTAGGCTCAGTAAAAAATCTTTTGGAATGTTTAAAAGTGTATTTTTTGAAAGTCCATCATTTAAAAGGCGAATAAAAATTGAACTTGATAAAAATGAATAGAAAGCGGTAAGGGATTTGCCCTGGTTTGGTGATAGCTTATCACGAAAGGACTTGTCTTCTTGAAATACAAAAAGAGGCAAAAAACCAGTGAGCCCAAATTCTTTTCTTTCTGGTTTACTATGGCTTAAAAACGATAGAATAATAAAGTACGAGTCTGGAGACTCTGTTTTTTGATTTTAAAGTATTCTGCAGCTCCTGGACTTGCTGGAGTGATAAAAGAAAGCGCAATTGCGCTGAAAATAATTTTTTTAAACATATATTACCTTTAATGGTACTAAAATTGATGGTACTAAAATTGATAGGGTTTAACAAAAAATATTTTTACGTAGATAAAAGGCCTTAAAATCTGAAAAAATTAAAAACACTTGTTTCAGAGTGAAACGTTTTTTGGTTTAGCATGTAATTGATGAAGGCAAAAAGGGCTATTTTTCCCAGCCGAATTCGGAGTAAGAAACGTTTTTTTCCCAATTTTCTATAGCTTGCCGATTTCTTGGGATAAGGTTTGCAGGAAGGTTTTCAAGATTAAACCATTCTAATTTGATATGAGAATCTCTTTTTTTGTTGTATGGCTCTGTGTCCCAGGCTTCTACTAAAAAATAAAAACCGATTGTTTTTTGATTGTTTTCAAAAGAATGCATAGTGTGAACAAGAGTCATCATTTCCGGGCTTGCAGTTACGCCAGTTTCTTCCAGGATGATTCGGATAATACCATCTTTGATGGTTTCATTTTGGTTGATAAGTCCGCCAATTAGGCCATATTTATTTGGATTTTGTACATTCGGGCCTCGAAGCACGGTAAGGATTTTACCATCTTTTACAAGAAGAGCTCCGGCACCTATCCGAGGGGCTTTTACGATAGATTTTTTATAGATGAACAGGCTGGTCAAAATAAATAGGCTTAAAATAAGAAAAAGAATTGAAATATTCATATATCACCAATATTAAAAATGATACCTGAACAAATATGGCGTCCCCAAGGGGATTCGAACCCCTGTTACAAGAATGAAAATCTTGTGTCCTGGACCGACTAGACGATGGGGACCTAAAATTTGCTTAAAAACAATCTTTTGAACTTGGTAGAACACTTTTTTTAAAAGTGGTGAGCCGCGTTGGATTCGAACCAACGACCCACAGCTTAAAAGGCTGTTGCTCTACCGACTGAGCTAGCGGCTCATGCATGCTCAAAGATGCATCATAGGGATAATCCTACTCTGACGGGCATTTCGTGTCAAGATGCAAAGAAAAACTATTTGCTTTTTTTGCAAAAAATTATGATTGTGGTGTGGCGAAAAAATATCGCAGGGGTTTTTCTATGAAAAAATTAGTTATTTTCGGTTTTGTTATGGTAAGCGCCCTTCTTCAGGGTGTGTTTGTTACAGAGCAAGATTTTTATGATTTACGCTCAGAACTTTTGCGACAGGCTCCCAAGGAAGGTGAGCGGGTTGGCGTTGCACGAAGAGGTTTTGTGGCAGGAGGTGCGGGCGAGGGAGAGGTTTTATCTGGAGTCGTTTATAAAAAAAAATTAACACCGCGGCTTTTGCTCAAAAATTTAATTTTTCTTAATTATATTGGCGCAAATTGGCATGACCTAGAAACTGACGCAAATCTCGTTTTGGGTAAAAAAACAGCGAGCGGGGCTGTTTTTGCAGCGAATTGTCAGGATCGCAAAAAAGTTTTAAAAATAAGTTATTTTTTGTTTCTTGATCTGAATTACCTTCTTTCAAGTTGCTTGAGCGAATTGCAAAGCGATAGTACAAGAATTGCTTCTCGCGGTATTAATCATGATCTTTTTTTTACTCTTAAACAATTTAAAGATCTGGATTCGCTCGGATTTGAAGACGAGGTAGCTGCAAGCCTATCGTCTACCATTAATGATTTGGTTGAAGCAGAAAGTGTTGAAGCGTTTAGAGCTTTTTGGCAGGTGCAAATTGTTGGGCTATATCAACGGGCCTTGGTTCAGCTTATTCATCGGTATAAAATTCGAGAGTTTGAGCTTCATGAGGCTGCGTTACTTTCTTTGGTGGATGAACCTGTTGCGGTGGCGGAAATTTTTGGAATAACTCGTTATTCCTGGGGAGTGGGTATAGAGGCCAGGGCCTTAGATTTTGATAGACGAATGAGACAATTATGTTTTTTGCATTCTGAGTTGAAAACAACGATAGATAGACACCTTGCTTCTTCTGCGATGAGGGCTGCTGATGTTGCGCACTTGCAACAAGAGATGAAAGAGTTGGAACAATTGATAGTAGGTTTGAGACAGAGCGTTGTTGATTGTGATAAAAAAACAAAAACAATTGTGCGATTCAGGAGTTATCATGAAGGGTTTGAGCCTGAAGGGGCGCATGATTCGTCACGAGCAGCTGTTGGTCGCTATGATTTTGTATTGGATGCATTCTTGAAATCTGCTGGTATCACCCCAGAGTGGAGGGGGCGTCGCTTGCACCATGAGTAACACACTCCTGTTTGAAAATTTATTCTTGTTTGTTTCGATTTATCAAAGACACTTTTTTTGGTAACAAAACGGGATCCAAGTAATGAGTTTTTTTAGCTTGATTGTCTTGGCGGTCGTCGCTAGACTACCCCTCAGTATTTCTGGAGCTGGGGCTACGTGCCTCCACATATCGTATAAAAAAATCAGTATCTTACTGGCTTGTGACAGGTAAGTTCAGGGGAGAGTATTGTCTTTTTTTATAACGAATTGATAAAAAAGGGATTGTTTCATGGAGCAAGTTTTAAAGAATTCTTCAAGCGCAGCAGGACTTTTTTCTGGACCAGAACTAGAGGTTGTGGCGTCTATTTCGGTGGTAAAGCGAGATGGCGTTAGAGCTCTTTGCTCAGTAGAAAAGTTGTATGCTACACTTTCTCGGCTGGCAAGTGATTTGCCTCATGTGTCATTTACGCGTGTTATGAAGGCTGTTGTTGCTCAATTGTATGATGGAATTTCTACGCGAGATTTGGAAGACGTCTTGGTTTTGTCTATCACACCATTTATTGAAGAAGATCCAGAATATTCATTTCTTGCATCTCGTGCACTTTTGCAAAAAATATATAAAGAAGTTTTTGGTAAGTCGTATCAAGAGCAAGAATTTCAGTCTTTGTATAAACAATCTTTTATTGATTCAATCACTCGTGGTGTTGCTGCAGGTGATTTTGATGGACGATTACTTGAGTTTGATTTACAAAAATTAGCAGATCATATTTGTACCGATCGTGATTTGAAATTTAAGTACACTGGCATTCAAACTCTGGCCTATCGTTACTTTAAGAAACTTGATGAAAAAATAATCGAAGCTCCGCAGGCATTTTGGATGCGAGTTGCTATGGGGTTGTGTATTCAAGAGCCTCAAAAAAATGAACAAGCAATTGAATTTTATAATCTACTTTCACATTTACGGTATTCGTCGGGAACTCCTACCTTGTTGCACTCGGGGCTTGTTGTTGCGCAACTAAGTTCATGTTATTTGACAACCGTTGCCGATGATTTGGTTAATATTTTCAAGTGTTATGGTGATAACGCGCAGCTTTCTAAATGGTCTGGTGGTATTGGGAATGACTGGACAAATATTCGTTCAACTGGGGCTACTATCAAAACGATTGGAATGCCAGGTCAGGGATTGATTCCATTTTTGAAAATTGCGAATGATGTGACAAGTACCATTAGTCGTAGCGGCAATCGGCGTGGTGCAACGTGCGCATATCTTGAGCCATGGCACGCAGATTATGAAGATTTTTTGGACTTGAGAAGAAATACTGGCGATGATCGTCGTCGTGCGCATGACATGAATACAGCGTCATGGATTCCTGACTTGTTGGTAAAGCGAGTGATGGAAGATTCTACGTGGGCATTCATTTCGCCCCATGAGGCGCCTGATTTGCATAGTTCATATGGACGAGCTTTCGAAGAGGCATTTGTAAAATATGAACAACTTGGACGAGAAGGAAAGCTTAAAACATTTAGAGTTATCGGAGCTCGAGAGTTATGGAGAAAGATGTTAACTCGCTTGTTCGAGACTGGACATCCATGGTTTGTGTTTAAAGACCCGTGTAATATTCGTTCGCCGCAAGACCATGTTGGTGTGGTGAATTCTTCCAACTTGTGCACAGAAATTACTCTTAATACCTCAAGCACAGAAACAGCCGTGTGCAATATCGGCTCGATTAATTTGGCTGAGCACGTAAAAAATGGAGTATTTCAGTACGACATGCTTGCGCAGAGTATAAAAACAGCAATGCGGATGTTGGATAATGTTATCGAAATTAATTTTTATCCAACAAGCGAAGCTAAGGCGTCAAACTTAAAGCATCGACCGGTTGGCTTAGGCATCATGGGGCTTCAAGATGTGTTTTTTGCGCTAGATTTACCATTTGAGGATGCAAAAACGGCAGAATTTGTTGATGAATTAATGGAATTTTTTTCTTTCCATGCAATTAAAGCTTCTGCAGAGCTGGCAAAAGAGCGAGGGGCCTACACAACATTTAAAGGCTCAAAGTGGGATCGCGGGTTGTTGCCATTGGATACATTGAATTTGCTTGAGCAAGAGCGTGGCATGCTGGTTGAGGTTGATCGAAAATCGCGATTGAATTGGGGTGAAGTTCGAGATCTTATTGTGCAACATGGTATGCGAAACAGCAACACCATGGCGATTGCTCCAACAGCTACGATTTCAAATATCTTGGGAGCATTTCCAAGTTTTGAGCCGATGTACAAAAATATTTATGTAAAAGCTAACTTGTGTGGCGAATTTACGATTATTAATGAATTTTTGGTTGAAGACTTGAAGAAGCTTAACTTGTGGAATGCTTCAATGCGTGAGCAAATTAAATATTACGATGGCAGTGTTCAGCGCATCGCCAACATTCCAGTTCACTTGAAAGAAAAATATAAAGAAGCATTTGAAATTGACCCATTTGTCCAACTTAAGCTTACCGCGTTGCGAGGAAAATGGGTTGATCAAAGCCAGTCGCATAACATTTTTATCGCAACTCCTACGGGAAAGTTATTGAGTGATGTGTATATTGCTGCGTGGAAAATGGGTTTAAAATCGACTTATTATTTACGCACAATGGGCGCGACGCAGATAGAAAAATCAACACTTGACGCTTCAAAGTATGGTTTTACTCAAAATCGATCGTATGATGTGGTGGCTGAAGGTCTTTCAAAGGCTGCCGGAAGCTCTGAGCCGCAAGTTGAGGATGGACAAGCTTGTAGTATTGAAAATCCAGAATGTGAAAGCTGTCAGTAGTTTTTTAAAAGGGCATTAGAAATAAAGCTTTTCATATAAAAAGGGTAGGTGTTGATTGTTGCCTTCAACACCTACCCTTTTTTGTCTTTTTATTAGTAGTAAAGTGCCATTTGTTTCTTGCTGAATAGCTTAATATTCATTTTTTATAAAAAAAGAATCATTTTAGTGTTTATTTTTCAGTAAAGATTGTCATCGGTCTTTTGGGTTAAATTTTTGATGTGGGGGGCACAATTATTCTTGCTTTTTAAAGGACAAAAAGGGATATCTGATGAAATATCTAATGAAAAAATTAATGATTATATCGTTGTTGGCAATCTGTGTAGCTAATGAAGTAAAGCCAATGATTGCTTCTATGGTTGCTGGGGCGGCTTTTGGAGGTGCGGTTTACCGTTATTTTACGGGGGGGCGGCGCGTAGCAGCAGCTGTAGTTGAAGAACCAGTAGCTGGCGCGGGAGATGCTGTGGTTGAAGCACCAAGAGGTGGCGCAGGAGATGTTGTAGTTGAAGAACCTGTAGCTGGTGCGGGAGATGCTGTGGTGCAACCGCAAGAAGTGTTTATTGCTCAAGCAGTTTTGGCTAATGTTACCTTAAATGAGATATTAGAAGACTTGTCTCTTGATGATAGTTCGCGCGAGTTTCAGCTGGGTCGAGCTGTTGTTAAATTGCAGCAAGCAAACCCTCTTAAGCCTTTTTATTTGCGGCTATTAAAAAATTTTCTTACAGGTCATTTAGATGAAGCCGAACAGCTTAGAGTTTCGAGTCATCTCTTGGGTAGAGGATTTTCACAAGAACAAGTTGAAAGAGCATTAGGGTTGCTAAGAGCGTTTGACAGATGCCTACAGACTATTAGAGCTAGAAAATAAGTATCTTTATGACGAAATCTTTGGCAATAGTAATTGATAAAAAATTAAAGGCAGGAGCAATCCTGCCTTTTTCTGTTAATCAGTTTTCTTTTGTGAAAAATTGATGGCCGTCCATACCGTTGCCTGCTTAATGTATTTCTCTGGGATAAACTTAATAAATTTCAGTCCACATACATCATTGTAAATATATGTTCTGCAAACGCTACATTGAAAATAGCTCGCTTTTTCAACTTGCGCTTGATTGACATGTTCGTTTTTGACTGGAGTGTGGTCTATTGTTGGGATAAATACTAATTTATAACAATTTTCTTCTGGATCCATGTAGTAACCCATAAGTCGTTCGGCGCCAAGCATTTCTGCGGTCTCAGCAATAAAAAATTTTCCGCGAGAGGAGAACCAACCGCAAAGCGCTACCCATGTGGCGTGAGCATTTTCTTTAAGATTTCGTTTTCTTATCCGGTTACATCTGCGAGAGCAGTGACGGCCAACAAATGGAGCAGAAACTTCTTGATTTATGCACATAAGTAAAAGAGATAGTACGGCAATTTTTGCTTTCATGAGACCCAGGAACATATTTTTTGTAATTTTGAGTGAGTATATCAGCCGTTTTTTATAAAAAAATAAAAATGAAAAAACTTAAAAAGGACTGCTTGGATCGTCATCGGAGTATGAGCCGTAATCAACCGTAAAGTTTACGTGAGTTCCGCCTTCGGGTTCTGGTGTCAAGTTAGTATCTGTCTTCCAGTCATAGATTGTTTTTACCGTTGCAATAAGGGCGATTAATCTTGCAAAATTTGGTTCTATAGCATGTGCCAAAACGACAGCAATAAGTATGTTTTTTATAAGAAATCCTGCCATTGGCCACGTCATCCCAAGAGCTCGCGGAGTAAAGACGTGTACCTGTGAGCCAGTCTCTTTTTTGATTGTTGAGCTTAGAATTCTTTTGGGAAGCGATAATAGGTTTAAGAATGAAGAAAAATAGCTTTTTGATGGGGTTTCTAGGATTTTTTTGAGGTGCGCGCCTACAAATGGATTTGAAAAACAGGCGCTTTCAAGCATTCGGCTTACCATGGCTTCTTTGTTTTGAAGGTCTGCAAAATTTTCTTCGGTTTGATTTGAAAACCAGATTTTATGAGCATCAATTGCTTTTTGAACAGCGTTTTTATAGGCACTTCTTGTTTCGGGAAATTCTTCAAAAAGAGCATCCCCTTCTTTGATAAATCTTACTAGGGCTGCTGTAGGGATTCTTCCCCACTCGGTTCTGTATGATGTTTTGTATTGCTTTAATTTCCATGGGCTGATTTGCCAAAAAAATCGTGAGGTAAACTCTGGGGTTGTTGGGATAATAAACTTAAAAACGCCATTTCTTTTTACCGCTAGAACATCAGCCACGCTTGCTGTTGGATCAACTTTTAGGTTGATTTTAATGCCTTTTTGGACTGGTTTTGCGATAACCGGAGAAGAGGGCTGTCTTTCCGGGGGTGTTGCCCCAATAAGTCCATGTAAAAAAATAACAAAAAATACTTTTTTCATTTGTTTAATCCGATATACCAATAGCTTATTTGATAGTTTATCAAAAGAAATGTTTGAGTGAGGATTTCTTATTTTTATCTACAAAAATGTAATAAAAAGCCTTTTTTGCGTTCGTATTGATTGGTTTATCATTGTTAACCAATATGGAAAATAATGTTTTTTTGTTTTCTTTGACGATTTTGTCGGCGGCGGCCTTTACCTGATTTCATGGGGCTTTGGTGAAAAGTTGCAGCTCTGGAAGGGCTACTGTTTTGTTCATCAGCTTCAATCGACTCGCTGGAGACAGATACTGTGGATTGAGGGCTTTTTGTTGCTGGCTCCATGAATAACGGGCTCATGCGTGTATGCGAGCGAGCGAGTGGTGGGAAGAAATATCGTTGAATTAGAAAGATTTCGCAGCTGAGTCCGTCTTCGGGAACGGCTTTTAGTTCGTATCCACATTCTCCGTCGATTATGTAGGTGCAGCAGGCGCTACAAAAATAATGAGGTCTGTAAAAAGCAAAAAAATCGCCATCTTCTACTTTTAATCCAGGACCTGCGATTGATTCATCCATCGAGGAGGCGCTTATCGGGTTGAGTTCTTCAATGGCAAATTCTTTGTTTTCCCAGGGTATATGAGGAAGTGTGTGTTTTTTTTCAAGGTTAAATCGTCGGCCGTTTTTTCCACGCGGAGTGTTCCATTCGTTAAGATGCTCACCTGATTCGGGCAAGATTTCTTCTTCTTGTGCTCGTACTTGAATTTTTATGTATCCGTTTTGTTTGTATGAGAGTAATCCATATGGAAGATGGTCTGCGGCAAAAACACTTGAAGTTAAAAATAAAGAAAGATAAAAAAATTTATTCATGAACAAGCTATTTTTAAAAAAAATCAAAATTTGATGTAAGAAAAATAGTTGAAAATCTACTATTGTGTTTTAAATTTGAGATTGTTCGAAAAACTATCAAATTTTCTGAAAAACGATATTTTTTTGTTTCTATGAAAAAACGAGGCATGTTTTTTATGCCTCGTTTGAATTGTGAGTGAGTTTTGTTATGCAGCAAGCGCTGAGTGAGAATCGTTGGCAGAGTTGTTTATAAAGTCTTGAGTTGGGTCAATTCCTGTTGCTGAGTTATTCAAGCTTCTGTCAAGGGTTACAATAACACCATCTTCTGGTTCTGGTGCAAGTTTAAAGTTGGTACAACGAAGTGCAACATGTGCAATTGTTAATGGAATTTGCATTACTTGTCCCATCAAATTGTTGCCCCAGTGTTTTATAAAGAGTTCTTTTGTTTCTGAGCGATCCATAGCAGATGAGAGAGAAATTGTTTCTTTGATAAATTCATTCTTTGTTTTATCAAACCCTGAAACAATTGTTTTTGAGAGTGCGAATGTTGATCCAGATGGATACATCCAATCAAAAAATGTTGTTGCAACAAATGGGGTCACGGCTCCAATCACGGGAAATAGCGATACTCCTACAAACAGTCCAAGCGTTATGCCGCCCCACCAGTATTTAACAACTTCTTTCCATAGTTCTCCGCGGCTAACAACAGCTTTTGTTGGAATTTCTTTTTCAACCAAGTGAGATCGATACGGAAGAATGAATAATGAAACAATTTTTTTTAATGTTGACTGTTCTGGACTAGAAAGAAGAGCGCAAAGATCGGTTGTTGTTTGTTCAGAAAGTTCAACTTTAGAAAGTGACTCAATAATCTCTACTTGAGCTTGTTCAAGGGCTGCGCGCTTCTTTTTTGATGGGCGAGCTTGATAGTCTTTATGGAGCTCGATCATTTTATTGAGGGCTTGTTTGCACTCTTGGTATGCCGCATCGGTTGA
Organism: Candidatus Dependentiae bacterium; assembly: GCA_016871815.1. Lineage (NCBI taxonomy): Bacteria > Candidatus Babelota bacterium. Next base: position 24,759 of record VHBT01000004.1, on the reverse strand, counting down.
AAAAATTTCAAGGCCTTCATCAATAAAGCGGACAAGGCCACCAAGCGAGATTGTGCCTGCGGTTGTTGTGTAAAAAGCATTGTATTCACGAGGTGCTGTAAAATCGTACCAATATCTAAAGTGCGGGGTGTTTGGGATATTAAAAATTGTTTTGTCGTTCTGTGTTGAACCAAAAATGTCGGCCAGAGTTGCCCGAGGACCAGCAGACAATGAAAGTTCTAGGGCGGCAGGAGCGGCAGAGCCTGCGATAAAAAGAAGCACAAAGCAAAAAAGTTTTTTAAGGGTGTTCATTAAGGATTGTTCTTTCGTATTTTTATAGATAATAAAATGAAGCGTTTTTTCTATCGAATTATTTAGAATATAGAAATTCTTTTTTTTCAAAAATTGATCTAAAAATCAGCTGTTTTTTGTCATTTTGCGATATGCGACAAAGGTTTTTTTAAAAAAACCAGGCCGGACATCCTGTGAGGGGCCGGCCTTGGAAAAGTGCCATAGATTGGCAATTTGTATGTGAAATTCTAACGTTTCACGAATTGGAAGCCTCTTCGAGCGCCTTTTCTTCCGTATTTTTTACGCTCTTTTACGCGAGCATCAACGGTAAGAAGTTTGTTTGCTCTAAGGGTTGCTCTGTTCGCTTCGTCTTTCATAAGAAGTGCGCGAGAGATACCAAGGGCTGTAGCGCCAGCTTGGCCAGGAAGTCCGCCACCTTGAACGTTGACTGTAAAGTCGTATGAATCGCCATCAACAACAGCTTTAAGAGGAACTGTTACTGCTGCGCGCGTTACATCGGTAACAAAATATTCTGTGTGAGCTTTGCCGTTAATTGTGATTTTTCCTGAACCTTTGGTGAGAAAAACGCGTGCAACTGCTTTTTTTCTTCTACCTGTTCCGTAAACTTGTGGTGTTACCATATTTATATTAAAACCTTTTCTGCACTTACGTGCTTTTTACCGCTAAAATTACCTGCAACCGAGCTACTGGAGCCGATGATCGGATTTGAACCGACGACCTACTGATTACGAATCAGTTGCTCTGCCCCTGAGCTACATCGGCAAAACTTTTATTTACTGAGTTATCCTTCAAACGCTTCTTGGCATGTAATGCAGCGAGCGGCGTAAGGATAATATTCAAGGCGCTTTTGCGAAATGTGCTCACCGCAATCTACGCAGATGCCATATTCATCGCGTTTAAGGAGGTCAAGGGCACGCTCGATGAGTTTTAATTCATCGGCGTCGTTCATTTGTAGTGAGCTTTCGATTTTTTCCATCACAATTGCTTGTGCTTCGTCGCCGCTGTCTTTAACCAGCTTCTCATCAAAACTACTACGTCCGATCCCTGCGCGGGCTTTGGCGATAAGATCGTCACGTTTTAGCTCAAGACTTTCTTTGATTTTTGCCAGAAAGGCTAAGCGTTGACTCACAGTATTCCTCCCCGCGGGCTTTTTTAAAAAACACCTTCAGCATACCAGCACATTCATCCTCTTTCAAGTCTCTAAAAAGCATAAGGTTCTTTAAAAAATAAGATTTCTGCTCTGGATCGAGCATTTTGAGTCCTCCAAACTCAGGAGAGCGGGCCCCAAATGCAACTCCCTCAAATCTACTGTGACTAATTGCGCCAAGGCACATCAGGCATGGCTCGAGTGTTACGTAAAGCCAGCATTTTTCTAGGCGCCAGTCTTTTTTGTATTGCGCTGCTTGTTTGATGGCGATCATTTCGGCGTGTTCTGTTTGGGAGTGATTTGTTTCTACTAAATTAAACCCTCTGCCGATAATCTCTCCGTTTTCGTCAACAACGACTGCGCCAACTGGAATTTCACCTGCATCTAAGGCTTTTTGTGCGAGCAAGAGAGCTTCCTGCATGAAGTATTCATGAGTATTTTTTTGGGGGGGAATGTTGTTGGGGTTTTGCATCAAGCATTTTTTGTTTTTACTGAATGGTTTTGGTATTATCTACACTATAGCAAAATATAAGTGTAAGCCATTTAAATATTCGACCAGAGACCTGCGTCGTGTGTTTTTTAAAAAAATAATTTTTATACGTAAAAATTGAAAGCCGGTTTGAGGGAGTTAGCAATGTCTGCTGAAAACAAAAAAGACTCTGCGCAGCAGTATACTGCCCAGTCTATTAAAGTTCTTGAGGGTTTAGAGGGGGTTAGAAAACGTCCTGCCATGTATATTGGGTCAACCAATAGCAAGGGGTTACATCACCTGGTGTATGAGGTGGTTGATAACTCGGTTGACGAAGCGCTTGCCGGTTTTTGTTCCAAAATTGACGTTATTTTGCACGAGGATGGTTCCTGTTCTGTGAAAGATAATGGTCGAGGTATTCCTACAGACATTCATCCAACCGAAAAAATTTCAGCAGCCGAAGTGGTGCTTACTAAGTTGCATGCTGGCGGTAAATTTGAAAAAGATTCATATCGATATTCAGGGGGTCTTCACGGGGTCGGTGTTTCCGTGGTGAATGCGCTTTCAGAAAAGCTGGAAGTTGAAATTTGTCGAAATGGCAAAAGATTTACACAAACCTATAAGCGTGGCGCTCCTCAAGCTGCACTCAAAGAGGTTGGAGCATCTGATGAGCGAGGCACCTTGGTACGCTTTTGGCCAGATGGACAAATCTTTGAAACACTTGATTTGCAGTATGATATTCTTGCGACTAGATTTCGTGAACTTGCCTTTTTGAACAAAGGCTTAACAATCAATATTTCAAGTGAAAAAACAAGCCAGTCAGCAACCTTTTTTTATGAAGGTGGGATTGTTTCGTTTGTTCAGCATATCAATGAAAAAAAGAATCCGTTGTTTCCTGAGGTTATCTCATTTATCAAGGACGATAACGTTTATGTTCTTGAGCTTGCGATGCAGTACAACGAAGGCTACGTTGAGCAAACGTTTAGTTTTGTAAACAACATTAGCACTGGCGAGGGTGGTACGCACGAGGCTGGATTTAAGTCTGCGCTTACTAAAATTTGTAATCGATACGGCACAAAACTTAACATGCTCAAAGACATTCAGCTTTCAAGTGATGATGTTCGAGAGGGCTTGACTGCGGTTTTGAGTATTAAGGTTCCTGAGCCTCAGTTTGAAGGGCAAACCAAAACAAAGCTTGGCAACAGCGAAGTTAAAGGATTGGTTGACTCGTGGCTGTATGAGTTTTTCACAACCTACTTTGAAGAAAATCCCAACATTGCTAAAAAGATTTTAAGCAAGGCGATTGTTGCGTTTCAGGCTCGTAATGCTGCAAAAAAGGCTCGTGAACTTACTCGTCGTAAAAATGTTTTGGAATACGCTGTTCTTCCAGGAAAACTTGCAGATTGCTCTGAAGCGGACCCTGCAAAATCTGAATTGTATATCGTTGAGGGGGACTCTGCTGGTGGTTCTGCCAAAAACGGTCGAGATCGATTTACACAAGCAATTTTACCGCTACGTGGAAAAATTATTAACGTTGAAAAAGCTCGCTTAGACAAGATGCTTGCGAATAACGAAATTCGTGATTTGATTACTGCGATTGGTGCAGGCGTTGGTAACGATGATTTTGCTCCAGAAAAAGTTAGGTATCATAAAATTGTTATCATGACTGACGCGGACGTTGACGGCGCGCACATTCGTATTTTGTTGCTTACGTTCTTCTTCCGTTACATGAAGCCTCTTATCGATTACGGTTATTTGTATATTGCAAATCCGCCATTGTATAAAGTCAAAATGGGTAAATTTGAGCAATACATGCAAAATGACCAAGAGTTTTCAGCATTGATTTATAAATGGGCACAAGAAAATGTGACGTTTGTGAAAAATGGCGCTCAAATGAGCTCAGAAGAAGTTGGCATTTTACTTGGTCGACTTGATGAATACAGTAAAGAGCTAGAAAAAGTTTCACGTATTTTGAGCTTGCCAGTTCAACATATTCATTTGCTGGTTAAAAGTGTTGCATGGCAAAGTTCTGATTCAAGCGTGCAGGCACTAGGAGATATTGTTGCAGCTTCATTTTCTGACTATTCAGTTACCATTGACCAAAAAGATCCAGACCAGTTTGTAGCGACATTTAAAAAGCATAAAACCACATGGACTGTTCCTTTGCGCTTTTTCATGAGCGGTGAGTTTAGATTCTTACGCGGTAAGTTTGAAGTATTGTCTGAGTACGAAGATACTTCATTGACTCTTGTGCTTCCTGGCAAAAAAGAAATAGCTGTTGCTAGGGGCGTCATGAATGTACTTAAGGATATTTTGGGTGCCGGAAAAGGATACATGAATGTTCAGCGATACAAAGGTCTTGGTGAAATGAATGCCGATCAACTGTGGGAAACGACTATGAATCCAGCAAATCGTCTATTTAATCGTGTAACGATTGATGATGCAATTGCTGCGGATTTGATTTTCACTTCTTTGATGGGTGAAGATGCAGATGAGCGTAAAGCATACATCGAAGCTGAGGCACAATTCGTTAGAAACTTGGATATTTAAATAACTTAAAAATAAAAAAGGCGAGAATAATTACTCGCCTTTTTTATTTTTAAGTTATTTTTAGCTTTTTATTATGCGTCTTCTTTGCCTTCTTCGATATCGGCTGTTTCACCAGAGCCAGCGATTTTATCTCTGCGTGGGGCGGCTGCTGCAGCTGCTGTAAGTTGAGCTAAATCTCCTGTTGCTTGTGCGAGTGCTGCTGCTTGTGCTTCTAGGCGTCTGCCAAATTCTACAAGGTTTCTATGGGCTTCTTGAAGCCGTCTGTGTTCTTCTGAGCTTGGTCTTGTTGGACAGTTTCCTGCTTGTCCGCTGGTGATTGATACTGAAATCATCGAGATAATTAATAGTTTTGAAAAAATGTTCATAATTTTCTCCATTTTTTATTTTGACTTACGTTGCGATACTTTTTAATTGTTACACGTTGAAAACTTTTGGGCAAAGGGATTGGTTTTTGATCAGAAGAAGCGCTGTTTTTTGAAAAAAAGCTAGCAATCGGATAGTAAATTGAAGACAAATAATTTTTGATTTAAGTTTAAATTAATGAATTGGTATGCGTTATTGAGGATTAAAAATGCTAAAAAAGCTTGTTTTTTTAAGTTTATTGTGTTGTTTCGGGATTATCTTAGCTCAGCCAATGGGTGATGCGTATGATGTTTGGGAGGCAAAGCCTTCCAATGCAGAAACCCTTCTTGAATTAAGTCAGGAGTTGTTGAACCGTGTAGCGTTTGTTGGTAAAAATAGAGCAGATCGCAGGGGTGTTTTGATAGCTCGGGGTCTTGCGGGAGAGAATCTTGAAGAAGCATTTCTGGCGGAGCGTTTAGAAAAAAATGAATTACTAGAAGACTTTCAGTATATTCAAGCAAAGGGCCTTATGATTATTGCGCTGTTAAAGGAAAGTGCATTAATTCCAGATGAATTTGATGAACAGATTGAGCTTTTTCATCGAGTGCAGCAGGCAGTTGATTTGGTTAACCTTGTTGCCGATTAATTGTATTCAGGGCAGGCTTTTATTTTTTGTAAAATAAATTAAAGTAAATGGAGGGGATTTCCCCTCCATTTTGCTTTTTTAAGTCTTTTTTAGGGTTTTTATTGTGTCGTGTATATCATGTCATCTTTCTGCGCGTGCAAGCCACCAGCTTATCAAGTCGGTGGAGAGCCATCCGTCTGAGTGTAGATGTCATTGCAGCGATTCTAAAAAAATAACCATTTTTTTTTCTCAGTCCGTTCTGGAAAGAGTATCTCCGCCTCAAGCTCCATAAAAAATCTTAGTTTCATTGTTTTAAAAAAATTATTTGTTACTGAGAGGTTTTTATGTCTTTTTTGTTAAAAAAAATAGTGCTGGTATTGGCTTTTTTCCCAACAATTATTTGGGGGAAATTGGATTCATTTACGGCGAATGATTTGTGTGTTGGGGATTTGCCGGGTTATTCCCTGCAAAAGAGCTTTGTAGCTCAGCAAACAGCTGCTGGCGAGCAAAAGTTTAAAGACTTTATGAATAATCCACTTGATGATATCAGCATCTTGCAGACTCGTCAGGGTATGGTAAAAACGTTGTTTAATCTTGATGGAAAAGCATTTAATAGTCTTAAAGAGGCACTTGTACGTCTTGCTGGCGTGCAAAATGAACTCGCAACAGCCTTTGAGCAGGCGTCGCTTGATAATCTTAAGCAAGTTGTCAGGATGTTTGAATTTAAATCTTCTTTTTTAAGTAGGTTAAATGATTCCAAGGCGGCCTTAAATCTTAAGTATTATACAGAGACATTTAGTCCTCTTGCAGTTGTGATTGTTGAGTTGGTTATTCTTAAAATTGCGCATTTATACCTTGCCAAGAATGAACATACCCATCGGCACGGACATGGACACGGACACGGACACGGACACGGACATGGACATGGACATGGACACGGACATGGGCATGCTTCTTGTGGGTGTTCATTGTCTCATCGAATGTTTAAGGGGTTTGTTCGATGGGTTGTATTGTATGGAAAGGGAATTCATACACTACTGCACATTATTGGACTTAAAGATGCGTATGCATCCGCGACATTTAAATTGTCGTTAGCCAAGAAGGTTAATGATGCGATGGGCTTGTTTAATAATTTTATTTCTCGAGCGGATACTTTGTTGCATGAATTACGTGTTGTTCATGCGAATGGTGCATCCGATTTCTCCGTTTTGGTTCACTCATATGAAGATTTATTGACACAAGTTCAATCAAAAACAAAAATTGGGTCTTACAAAAACAAGAATATTTTTTCACCGTTGGCGAGTGTTGCGGTTGATTTTAAATCAATGCTAGTTCTTCAAGAGCAATTACAACAATTGTTTGATCTAGTAGGCCAGATTGACGTTTATTTATCGGTAGCAGAAACCATGCGTCAGCGAGCAAATGACCGATTGTGCTATTGTTTTGTTGATTTTGTGGATGCTGAAAAACCTCTTTTGCTTACACAAGAATCTTGGTTGCCCGTTTTATTACAAACCGTAGCTCCAGAAAGAGTTCGAACCTTTTCGTATGATAATCAAAAAGAAGACAAAGGTATGTTGTTGTTTGGTGATAATGGCGCTGGAAAGTCTACGATTTTACGAACTATAGGCGTAAATGTTTTGTTAGCCCAGGTCTTTGGGATAGCCGCCGCGCAGATTTTTAGCCTGGCTCTTTTTAGTCAAATTTATTCATTTATGAATGTTGCTGAAGATTTGAGTAAGGGTTTTTCTAGCTACATTGCAAAACGTGCTCGAGCAGAATTCTTGGTACAAAATGTTTCAAATCTTGAACAACATCAAAGTGGACTCTTTTTGTTTGATGATTCTTTGGGGCAGGCAACAAATGCAAAAAAAGGCACTCGTTTTGCGCTTGATACGGTACATGCCGTAGCTTGCAACCCTAGAACGCTTACATTTACTGCAACTCATATGCCAGAACTTTCAAAGCTTTCTGAATGGTATGCGATGCCTTCGCGTACGATTATTGCTCCAGCAGAAGAGATTTAGATTATTATTTAATTTATAAAAAAGGGTACAATGTGCACGTTGCGTTGTGCCCTTTTTTAATACTTTTGATTTCTTGAGTTCTTTTTTATTCAAGATTATGTTTTCCGTAGAATGATTCTTGTGGGAGTTTTTTGATATGAATATCAGTGTTTTGGCGTTATGCGTTGTGATGCTTTTTGGTTTGGGGTTTTATGTTCAGGCGCAACCTGCAGGGTTTGTTGAAATTGGAAAAAGAGTCCCCGATTTTGTTTTAAAAAATGATGCAAATGAAGATTGGCAGTTGAGTAAAAATCTTGGCAGGCCGTTGCTTATTTATTTTTATCCTTCTGATGGAACGCCAGGCTGTACCGCTCAGGCTTGTAGTTTAAATGGATATGAGCAATTTAGACGAAGTGGTCTTAAAATTGTTGGGGTGAGTTACAATTCTATTAAGTCGCACCAAAAATTTAAAAAACAATATGGCTTGAGGTTTGATTTGCTCAGTGATCCAGATGCTCGTGTTGCAAAAATGTTTAAAGCGAGTCGCTGGTGGCCAAATTTAATGCCGTTACGAAAAACATTTATTATTGACTCTAGAGGTTTTTTGCGTCATATCATCGATGATATTGATGTGGCAAAGCATGCTGAGCAAATTTTGCCGTTGATCGCTGATTTATAAAAAAAATTTTAGGAAAAAATTTTTGTGAAAAAACATTTTGCCTTTTTTGGCTTAAAAATAAGAGTATTTTTTTTATTAACTGTTTTATCGGGAAGATCGCTTTTAATTTCCCAAAATCAACTATTGGTTAATTCTGCTGTAGCCAACTCAGCGCGAGACGGAGAAGATCCCCTTACAGAAGGTCTTCTTGCAACATCAATTGCTGGGATGGGTGTTGTTACTGCATTTGGAGCTGCAGAAGTTGTTTCTGATATGCGATCATCAAAAAAAACAGAGGAGAAGAAGCAATCTGGGGCTTCTGGCGATGTTGTCGCAAAAACAGAAGGGCCAGCTTTAACGGCTGTTCAAAAAAAAGTTGAGCAGAAAAAGGTAGTCGCTGGCAAGAAAGCTCCTGCCGTGGTAAAGCCGCAAGGAACGGTAAAAAAGAAAACAATCTCTACCGGAAAGGCTTCTGGTAAAAAGTAAAAAGCGCCTGAAAAAATCAGGCGCTTTTTTATTAAAAATTGAGTGTTAATTAAATTTAATCGTCATCGCTAGTATCACCATCGCTAGTATCACCATCGCTAGTATCACCATCGCTAGCAGGAGCTGTTAAAATATTCCTTTTAATCTCATCCAGATCAGTGGTTCTATCTTGATTCCATGCTAAAATGCACCTCGAAATAATAGTTATTCTTTCTTTTAACATAGTTTCTATTTCATCATCTGTGCTAAGTGTTTGATTCGGTTTTAATTCTTCAATAAAACCATTCATGCCTGAGGCTATCTTGAAGAATTCAGCTTTTAAGCTTTTTATTTGTTGTAAATTATTTTTTCGTCGTTGAATTGTATCAGCTCCTTGGCCCCCTGCTTCTTGAGAATCTTGTTCTGCAAGCTCTATGGCTGTTGGTTCAAAAAATTCTTGTAAGTTTGTATGGACAAGCATCAAAATTAGGTTTTTGGCGTTATCGGTTCCAGCTGTTTGATGCATGAAATCAGCAATTTTGAATTGTTTTTTTAGCTCTTCTGTTCCGCCAAAAGTTTTAAAATCTTGGGGAAATCTCTTAATGTAACATCCGCGGTTGTTGATAGTTTTAGCCCTAGCGTTAGAAATGCTTATTGGTAAGATATCAAACCCAATATTTAATGCGGCGATATGGTGTGAAAGGTCATAGCAGCGTTCTTGAAGCTCAGGAGAAAGCCTTAAGATTGTTTTATGTGGAATGATATGGTGGTTGAGCGCGGTGTACCATTTTGCACAAAAAGTTGCTTTGTCGACGAGTGGAATACTTGCGGTAGGTGAAGATTCCATAGTCTGCAGGTTTCTTGCAGCGTGCGCAATTAAATATGTTTGAGTTGGGAGAACGAAAAAATTGTTATTTTGTGGAATATATCCTTGGGTAATGTTGCTTTTGATTTCAAGGTCTGCGCATTCATTTTCGATGTCAAACAAGAGTTGTTTTATTTGAGACGCGAGTGCCAAGTATTTAACTACATTGAAGTAGTTAAGCCATGCAGAGTTGCCATCAAATTTGAATTGAAGAGAGTAAAAAGCATCATGAAGGCTTTTGAACGCAACTTGTGAAGAAATGCCATCTTCGGCTGCTCGCCTTGAAATGCTTGCAAGAACAGCCAAAACGGCTTGTGCAGGAAATGAATAGATCGCTTTTGCTGTTTTTCGGTTTGCAAACATTGCGACTGTTTTTGCTGCCTCAGATGGGAGTTGTTGCCACAAAAGACGTCGCCATAGTCTATTTTGGGGCATTTGGGTCCAATAAATAGCCCCTATTTTTATAAGCCCTGGCTGTGTTGGATTTTCTTCGATTGAGAAAAAGTCAGCCGGAGCAGAGCTCACGGGCGCGAGCGAGAAAACTGCTGCTACGTTGAAAACAAGTTTTTTAAACATACTATCACTTTTGATGGTACTGGAATTTATGGTACTGGAATTTATGGTACTGGAATTTATGGTGACACGCAAAAAAGACTTATTAATCTAGGAAAATCATTAAAAATTAATATTTTTTGGCATCGAGATGTTTCACATTGAAAGATTTTTTGAATTGGCCTTGGTTCTGATGGATTTACGTCAATCTTGACGAAGACGCGTTTGCATACAGTACTCTTTTTGGGGATTTAACCATATTGTGAAAGGCATTACCAATGGCAAGGCAGTTATTAGTGCTGATTTTGTTTGGATTGTGTCTTGGGCTTCAGGCTCCGCGTGGGCGTCGCGCTGGAAGTTCATTAGAAACTATCGTGGAAGAGTTTTCTGAGCAAGGAACGCAAGCAGATCCTCTTTTGTGTGAAGATTTGTTATCGCTGATGGATTATTTAAAAACTCATGGAAAGTTCTCTGGGTATGCTCGATCAGAAGAACTTTCGTTTATTGTTGAGATTTTTAATGGACATCAGACTGTAAGAATAAAAACTTGTGATGATTTTTAAAAAACTGGCGGAGAGGGTGAGATTCGAACTCACGATCCCGGTAAAGAGATACCCGCTTTCGAGACGGGCGCTTTCGGCCACTCAGCCACCTCTCCGTATTTAAGATGTATTTTTAAAGTCTTGTTTGTAGTCGCGTAGACTTTAGAGGGCGCAGGACACCTTTTTTACATCTTCATGAAGCTACCATGATTTTTGATGAAGCGCAATTTGATGCAAGATATTTGAGAAAATTTTTTAAAACAAATTTTGAAATCATTCTTTTTTTGTGAATAATAAAAGAGTATTTTTGGTGCGCGTATTTTTGGGTAAAGTAAGACCCGGTGTTGCTAGAAACGAAATACATTATTATATTTCGCTCATAAAAAAAATTTATATTCCAAGGGTTTCTTTTGTATGGCCATCAATCGCTTATTTATGGCAGTTGTTATCGCAGCTGGCCGATCATCTCGGTTTAAGGGCGCCACGAACAAATTACTGGCGACATTGTGTGGCCGGCCCCTTATTTATTATCCGCTGCGAGCGCTTTCGCAGTCAAACATGCCTGTGAATGTTGTGACTGCGGTTAATGCCGATTTTATTCGTCAGACAATTCGTGAGTTGCATTTGCCCAGTGAAATTTCTTTTTCGATTCAGGAGCATCCACGAGGAACTGGTGATGCTGTTGCTAGTTCATTTGCCAGCTGGGGAGAAGCCGAGCATATTTTGGTGGTCAATGGCGATATGCCTTTGGTGCAAAATCATTTAATTAAACAGTTGATGGATCAGCATCTTGAAAAAGGAGCCACGGTTTCATTTGTTACTTCAAATGTCTTAAATCCATTTGGGTATGGTCGCGTTGTTGAAGGTTTGTCTGGCGTTAAAATAGTTGAAGAAAAAGAGTGCGATGCAACGCAAAAACAAATTTCTAAAGTTAATGCAGGGATTTATATTTTTAAAAGAACTTTTCTTGAGCAGCATGTTGGCCTGCTTTCGGCGCAAAATGCGACAAGCGAATTATATTTAACAGATCTTGTTGGAAAAGCTTCCTCTCTTGGAGAAACGGTATCGATGGTCTATGCACCGTTTGATGAAGTTCAGGGAGTTAACACGGTTGAAGAGTTTTGGATTGTTGAGCAAACCATGCGCTCGCAGTTGGTTAGATATTGGGTAGAGCAGGGCGTTTATTTTGAAAATCCTAATAATCTCCATTTAGACGTTGATGTTCAAATTGGTGCGCATACAAAAATTGGTACAGGAGCATTGCTGTTGCGAGGTAGTATCATTGGAGCAGATTGCATAATTTCCCCATTTTCTATTTTGGGTCATGCAATTGTTGGTAATGGCACGCTTATAAAATCTCATACCGTTGTTCAGGATAGTGTGATTGGCAATCGATGTGTTGTCGGGCCATTTGTGCGAATTAAAAACAATACGGTTGTGAAAGATGGTGCGCGGATCGAGAGCTTTGTCGAGCTTTCTGCGTGTACATTGGGAGACTGTGTGGTTGTTCATCGATTAGCGTGCTTAGAAAATTCTGTGATTGATTCTCATGCAGTAATTGCAAATCAAGTTTCATCAGGCTCGTTAGATGGTATTACGGATTATTTTGGCGACGAAATTTCACAGCAGCGCGTATGATTTCATTTGTTCACACAGCAGACATTCATTTTGGCGTTGAAAATTATGGACGCATAGACCCTTCCACAGGAATTCATTCACGGTTGCTTGATTTCAAAAAAAGCTTACAAGCATGTGTTGATTATGCCATAGAGCAAGATGTCGATTTTTTTATGTTTTCTGGTGACGCGTACAAGACGGCACATCCTTCGCCGACGCAACAAAAATTATTTTTACAGCAGTTTTTGCGATTGTATCAGCACAATATTCCTGTGGTAATTGTTGTGGGAAATCATGATCATCCTATGAGTTTTGGCAAAGCGCATGCGTTGGATGTTTTTGGCGATTTGCCTGTTTCTGGATTTTATACTTTTTCGCGGCCTGATATTTTGCGTTTGCAGACAAAGCGAGGGCTTGTTCAAATAGTTGGCATTCCGTGGCCGTCTCGGCATTCTTTGATCGCAAAAACTGATCTTCGATTTAAAAATTCACAAGAGATTGTTGAATATCTTTCTTCTTCTGTTGCATCGATTATTCAAGATTTAGCAGCACAGTTAGATCCTTTTGTTCCGGCTGTTTTGGCAGGACACCTGACAGTGAGTGAAGGTATTTTTTCAGGATCTGAACGTACTGCAATTTTGGGTTCTGATCCTATTTTATTTCCGTCACAATTGGCGATTGAGCCGTTTGACTATGTTGCACTTGGACACTTACATCGCTTTCAGGATTTAAATCGTGGGGGCCGTTGTCCAATTGTGTATTCAGGTTCGCTTGAGCGGATTGATTTTGGTGAACGAAATGATACGAAAGGATTTTGTCACGTCAAAATTGATGAGCATAAAAAAACAACGTATTCATTTATTCATACACCGACGCGACCGATGATTCAATGTGATGTTCAGCTACATAAAGACGAAAATCAAACACAGCAGATTATTGCGGCCTTGCGCTTGCATGATCTAAAAGATGCGATTGTAAAAATTGTGTATCATATCCCAGAGGATATGAATGACGTTGTTGAATTACCAGCGATACAAGCTGCGTGCAAAGATGCGTGGTATGTATCTTCTATCACGCCGGTTCATAAGCCCAAGCAGCGCGAAAAACGAGCGCAGGTATCGGTACAGATGGATGATGATGAGCTCTTGCGACAATATTTAAAAATGAAAAACTGCTCTCCAGAGATTCTTGATTCTCTGCTCAAGAAAGCAGAAAATCTTAAGGCGCGTTACGAGGAAATACAAACATTGTCAGAGGGACAGTAATTTATTCTTCAGCAGCGATATTTCCAAAATTATGAGCAACGTCGATTAGCCGGTTATTAAAGTTGCGACACAGTGTGCGCTCTTCTGCAATAAGATCTCTAAAAAATCTTTTTCTTTCATTAATCGTATTTTGGCCAAAAAGATTGTTGTGTAAAATTGTTGCAAGAGCGAAAAGTAGAGATGTCATTTCAGCGTTATTTAATTCACGAAGATTCTCATAGAGTGTAAAAGCTTCGTCTTGGGTAAGCAAATTGCCATTCCCAAAGCTTTCAAACCTGGAGGCGGCAATTATTCTTGCTCGTATCTCTGGAGATTGTCGAGTGTAAGCACATGAAAAGCAAAAGCTGAAATATAAAAAAGTAATTTTAAATAAAAGATTCATATTAATTAAGTTTAAGTATTTTTGTATTTTAACGCAGTTTTAAGCTCTCGATCTGCTTCACGCTGTTTAACTTTTTCTCGTTTATCAACAAGTGTTTTATGTCGTGCAGTGCCGATTTCCATTTTTACTAAGTTTTTGTCACTTAAATAAAGTTTAAGGGCAACAACGGTAAGTCCCTTGCGTGAAATTGCACCAAAGATTTGATTTATTTCTTTTCGAGAAAGAAGAAGAACGCGTGAACGGCGGCCGTCTGATTTGAGCGCAGATTGTTTTTCGTATGCATGTGAATAGGGTGTGATGTACCAGTTGATTACCTGAGCTTGGCCTTCATGAATGGTAACAAAAGCATCTTTAAGTCCGCCAAATCCACGACGAATGGACTTAACCTCATCGCCGGTAAGGGCGATTCCAGCGTGAAAGGTTTCCAGGATGTTGTATGAAAAATAGGCTTCTTTGTTTGTGCTTAGAATTTTCATGAAATGTTGTTAGGCGGTTACATTGCTTTTGTTATCTTCGTTAGAATATCAAATTATGCTATAAACATCTATAATCAGGGGAGAACTTCTTTTTTGAGGGTGATTGAATGAAAAAAACGTTAATCCTTTTTTTAATATTGTTGTGTGGGATCGCATTCGGATATCCCGAACACAGATCTGTTTCGTCTGAGGAGCGGATTGTGCGAGGTGGGATTTCTTCGTCAGACTCTTCGGATGTTGATCCAGTGGTCGTTTTCTTTCGTGGAGAGCGTACGGTGAGCGATTCAAGTGGCTTTTTTTCATTTATAAAAAAAAGTGATGCGGAAGCTTTTGATGTTGTTCCGTTTCGTCAAAAAATGATGAAATCAATTAATGGAGGCGCTGCGCTTGAAAGCGTGAGTCCATTGTTGAAAACAAAAATGAAGGATGATACGTATCATTTGTTAATTACTAAAAATATCGAACCGGTTCTTGAGGGAGCCAATAATATTGTTGGGTTTAAGCAAATTCCAGGAGAACCATATCTTTGTTTTTCATGCAAGGCTCAAAATGCCGCAAATCTTTCGAATGATGATATTTTAATAAAGCCAAAATCTATTGAAAAAAGAAATTTTTTATACGAGCCTTCGCGTACTATTATTTTGCTTTTGAATCCAAAAAGAGTCGAAAGTATTGAGTATTGGCCGTTTAAACTTGATCATCAATTTATTCAAATTCCAAAAGTTAGGCTGTTGCCAGAAGAAAAAATTGCTCAAGCAAAAGCTAATAAGCGAAAATTTATGAATCAGGACTTGTCTGCAGAGGATGGTGAAAAAGTTTCAGTTGTTGTTGGTGGGAATCAGCATCGACAATCAGTTAAATCACACTTTAAAGCGCTAGAATTTGAGCCTTTTTTTGAATCTGCCGACCAGGTTGTCATGACAAAGCGCATTGGAAGAAATCAATTAGTAGAAGTTCGTTTGTAGTTACGAATTGATATCTATAAACATCATTGACTCACGCCATTCTGCAGAAAAATATTTTTTTGAAAGCTCTGGGTCACTCAATAAAAATGATCCAGCGGCAGCGATCATAGCAGCGTTATCTGTTGAATATTCTCTCGGTACATTTTTGTAAAAAACACCCAAGTATTCGGCAGTTTTTTGCAAGCGTTGTGAAAGGTATTTGTTGCATGCAACCCCGCCAACAAATGTGATGTATCGAGCTTGAGGATAGAGAGAAAGGGCAAGTTCTATTTTTGCGCAAATAATATCTCCTATACATACCAGCAGGGAGCTTGCGATCGTAGCCATTTCTTTTTCTGTGACAGTGGGCGAAAGTTGCTTGGTTGTAAGATCAAAATATCCACGTTCAATCATGTCATAAAAAACAGCGGTTTTGAGTCCAGAGAACGTAAAATCAAGCTTTTTTTTGTAGTCTTTTGTTCGCGTATATGAAAAAAAGTCTTCAAAGTTAACACTTTGCGCTAATTTTTCTATGATCGGACCGCCGGGATATCCAAGCTCAAGAATCTTTGAAATTTTATCAAACGCTTCTCCTGCGGCATCATCAATTGTGCTCCCAATTGTTATGTATTTTGTAGGGCTTTCTACAAAATAAATTGATGAGTGTCCGCCCGAAAGAGAAAGGCAAATAAGCGGAAAGGTAATGCTTGAATCAAAAGAGCCATCTTGGTTGAGGTATGCAGAGGTGATGTGTCCATGGGTGTGGTCAATTGGGATTAGTAGAGTGTTTTTTGCCCATGCTAATCCTTTGGCAAAACAAAGTCCGGTTAATAAAGATCCTGCAAGCCCTGGTTTGTTGGTGACTGCAATTGCATCAACTTCATCAAGGGTTATGCCAGCCGTTTTAAGTGCAATATCAACGATGGAATCAATTTTTTCAAGATGTGAGCGAGAGGCGATTTCCGGTACAACGCCACCATATTTTTTGTGTTCTGCAGTCTGAGAATGAAGCTTGTTAGATAAAACTTTTTTATTTTCGTGATCAATAATCGCTGCAGCTGTTTCATCGCATGATGACTCGATCCCAAGAATGTACTGTGTTTTTTTCATACCAGTGCCTTTTATCCAATAATTTCTTTGTTTTTCATCAGCTTTTCATATTTGGAGCCTGTTTTTATGGCGATGCCAACCCACATGGTGAGTAATCCAAGTGAAGCAAAGGTGGTTGAGGTTAAGAGCTGAGAATCAAGAGATGAAAGAGCCCTGAGGATAGATGCTCCGAGTGACTTGCCACCACGTTTCCCAAGGCTATCAACAATGCTTTTGACTTGCGTTTTAACCATTTTTGTAGTTGGAATAAACATGATTTCTTGGATTGGACGATTGAGCGTATATCCCAGTGTTTTAATGATAATCATTCCTGCAAAAAAGAATTGTGTTGCTGGAAAATACCAAACAAAGGTAACAACTGCAGCCAAGAGCGCTGGGTATAAGATTAAACAATTTTTAATTTCTAATTTTCTGAGTAAAAAGCTTGTTCCAAAGAATCCAAATAAAATACCAAGAATTGCATTCATCTGAGCATATGAACCCATGTATGCAGCAAAATCTGGACCATGATAGTGATAGCTGATTTGGATTTTGAATTGCAAATCAAGCATTTGGCTAATGATTTCTTGCATTGTTGTTATGGTTGCAAGTCCAAGAAGGTATGGGCTTTTATAGAGTAATCGAATTCCTTCAAGAAAAGACGTTTTTGAAGTTGCTACTTCAGTAGCTGCTTCAAGGTGAGTGTCTGCTTTGTTTTCATCGCTCTGGCGAAGATTTTTTGGGATTCGAGTGATGAACTGGTAAATAAAAAATGGGACGCTTAAGGCTAAAAGAGCGAAGAAACATATTAAAGCGTTAAATCCGTATTGTTGTATGGTTAAAATAACACAGGTTGGTCCGGCAAGATTTCCTAATTGCGTGGCAACGATAATCAACCCGTATCCGCGCTTTGCAGATTCTGTGGTATTAATACTTGCAAGGTAGGTGAAGTAGTGAGAGACGAGTAAGCTTGCAAAGCTTTCAATGCCGATATAGTAAATCCACCCAATTATAGATGATGGAATTGGTAATATGTATCCAGCATTTATGTAGTAGTGAAGCGTTGTGGTTCCAATAAAAAGAGATGCATACGTGATGCAAATAATAGAAAATAATTTTTCGAGTGCAATTTTGGTAATTGCATAGTTATAAAGAAGCACCAGCGGGATAAGGATCGCGATAGAGGTATTTTTGGCGAGCGTTAAAGATTCTCTGCCTACAAAATCAATAAAAAGAGAGTCTTTAAGTGTTTTTAATCCCCAGGTGCACGTCATTATGATGATAGCAATCCGCGAAAGATATAAAAATTTTGAAAGCTCTGCGGGATGAATATTGCCCCACAAAAAATGCTCGATATTAAAAAGAATAGGTTTGAGTGTTGTTTTTGAGCTTAATAAGAAAAATATTAAGCCGGCAAGAACGATAAAAAAGATAGTTATGAGCATTAAAAAATACCAAAAATAAAAATGTAAAAGCGGCCGACGAAAATGGCCGGCCGCTTTGTACGTCTTTGTTAATTAGATTAATCGAGGATTTTTTTCTCTTCAATTAATTGGTCGTATGACTGACCAACAAACATCGCGATAATAATCCAAACCCCGATGATTCCGAGGGATGCGATTGATCCGTAAGCTACCAACATGGCAGGGTTTGCAGAACATGCAGCATTGATTACAGAACCAATACCTTTTGCCGCTTTACCACCAAATCCGTCAATAACAGCTTTAACTTTGAATTTAACGTCTTTAGATGTTGGAATGTACATGAACTCTTTAACTGGGTTATTGAGTGCATAGCTTAACATTTTTACAAATACCATTGCCCAGAAAAGAATTCCAAGAACTGGCGAGAATCTAACCATTAGAACAACTAAGCCAAGAAGTGTTGGGTAGAGCAAGAGGGAGAATCGAACGCCAAGTTTTCTGATAACGATTGAGGTTCCAAGAATCGAGAAAACAAGTCCAACAATCGCAGTCCACTGAGCTGCCATCGCAAGGTATGATGCAAGAGCTTCTTTTGCAAAAACACTCGATGCTGCCATTTTGAATTGAAAGTCAATCAATGTTCCAACAACTTCGTAAACGGTAGCAACAAATGCAAGACCCATAAGGTATTTGTGTTTTGCCATCAAGCGAAGGCCTTCACCCGCTCCGGTTGTTTTTTTCTTGGCTACTGAGCCATCACCGTCTGTTTGACGCAAGTCATGAGGAACAACGCTTTTGTAGATGTAGATAGCGATAGGAACAATCATTAAAATTGTTGCTGAGATGCTCAAAAGACCAAAGAATCCAAAGTATTCTGCATAGCGAGCCATGGTAGGTCCAGCAAGGTTACCTGATTGCATAGCGATACCGATAAGAGGATATCCTCTTTTACCCATTTCTGTGGTTGTTGTTGAGTGAGCGTATGACCAGAAGAGAGGAACAATAACGCCACCCATGGTTTCAACCATTACAAATGCGAGCCAGCCAAGAAGTTTTGAAAGATCATAGAGTTGAACACCGTCAACTGTGACTGAACGACCCATTGCCAAGAAGCTATCGCCAGATGAAAGAAGTTGAGCAAATCCATATTTTGAGTAAGCAAACCATGCAGCGCCAAGTGTTACAGCAACTGAAACAACTTGAATCCAGGTTGTTTCGATAGAAAGAATAATTTCTACAATTTTTTTGAGTGCAAGAGCTAACAAAGTACATGCAATTACGGTGATTACTTTACCAATGTATCCGTGTCCAAGTGCAAAAAATGGAGAAGCTAAATTGGTGTAACCAAATCCGAAGATGACAAAAAGAGATGCGTAAAAGCCGCAAACGATCCAAAACAATTTTTCACGTGTCATGCAGTCAACGAGTTTTGTGTAGCCCCAGATGAGAGGGATCATAGCAAGAACGGTGATTAATTTTGCATACGGTACACAGCAGTAACCAATTAAGGTATCAAAGAATGCATCTTTGATTGAGCGAAGTGTCCAGTAGCTTCCGATGATTGAAAATGAAGCCACAGAAAGTAAGCCAAATTTTACTAATTCAGGTCCTGTAAAGTTTCCGTAAAAATAAGCAAGAAGCTTTTGCAGTGTTCCGGTAAGGTATAAAACCCCCAACACCAGCAAGCTTGCGATAGCAATCTGCGGCGCTGAGACTTGTATTGATAAAAACCACTCGATTATAGGTAACATATGATTCTCCTCTCTCCAGATGAGAGATTTTCTACATTCATTGATTTTTCCTGCGACAAGACCACCTTGTCTAGCACAAAAATCAATCGTGACAAGAACATCGGAAAATTATATCGATCTTTATGGCTCCTGGCAATGGAGCGGAGAGTATTCTTTGGGTGTATTGAAATTTATGATAAATTTAACTCTGCTTATGGTGTTTTAAAGATTTGTTGATTTACGGTCATTTTTAATGGAATTTGAATGGTTGAGCGCGCAAAAAAAAGTTTTAAAAAAATGGTTGCAGGATACTCCCAGTTTCGTGATAAGTATGTTTATGGCGATTTTTCTTTTATGAATCAGCTGTCCGTTGCCGGACAGAAGCCTGAAATTATGGTTATTTCGTGTTGCGATTCGCGGGTTGACCCGGCAGTAATTTTACAGTGTGATCCGGGCGATCTTTTTATCGTGAGAAACGTTGCAAACATCGTTCCTGCTTACACGAAAGATGACAAGTGCCATGGCACGAGTGCGGCCCTTGAGTTCGCGGTTAAATTTTTAAATGTTGAGCATTTGATTTTATTTGGTCACAGCCAGTGTGGCGGAATTGCAGCGTTATTAAAAGATGAATTTAGCGATGATGATGATTTTTTAAAGGCCTGGGTGTCGCAGGCTCGATCTGAAAAAATGCAGAAATATTCTGTTGATGAATATGCCGAGCATGCCCTTAAAAAATCGTATAAAAACTGCTTAACGTTTCCATGGATTGCGGATCGAGTAGCAAATGACAGATTGGCCATACATCTGTGGTTTTTTGATATTAAGTCTGGGCAAATTTTTACCTACTGCCACGATGAACAAGGGTATAAGCTTTTGAATGAACGTATCAAAAATGTCGAATAAGGGCTTTTTTTGAGAAACGCGACAGGTCGTTTGTTGCTCAAAGTGCCCTTTGACCAGTTGTTTTTTGTGGGTGCAAGACTTCAGTGTTGAACTTGCGGATACTATTGGTTTGTTTCAGGGAGAAATGAGCGGTGATGAAAAAATATTAAAAATAACTATTTTGTTTGCGATTTATTCACGAAGTTGTTGATTAGTGATTTGTAAATTATGATTTAAATTCCTATTTTTAGACGGTTTCTTGTGGTTTTTTTATATGTTTAAGCGTTTTTTGTTCTTTATTTTGCTCTTTCCATTATCTATTTTTAGCAAGGACCTTGTTTTGTCTGGAAATTGTCGATTTCCATCTAGCGAAACGGTTTCCATGGTGAATGTTTTTTATGAAAAAGTCGAGTCCCAAGAACAGTTGCATGATACAAATACTGTTGTTTCGTTTATTGCTGAAGCAGATATTAAAGAATTAGCAGCGTTTATAGAATGTAAAGATCATCAGAAGGTGGTATCGTCTAGCAGTCGTGGTATGATGCTCTTGAAAAATATCATAAAAACACGGTGTCTAGAAGCTAAATATCAAAAAACAGATTCTTTTATGGCGATTAAAATTGAATTTTTAGAGCCCCAGAAAACGGTAAGTGCGCAACTTGAATTTTCAATAAAAGATGGAAAAAAATTATGCAATGTTACGATTCGAGGATTTTCTGATGGAGCGCCTAAGGAATTAGTGAACTTTTTTTATGCTGCATTGCTTGATGGGTCTGTAAATTTTAAATTTTTAAAAAATGTGGGGGCTTTATTTGCTCTTGGTGGGGGCTTTATTTGCTCTTGGTGGGGGCTTTATTTGCTCTTGGTGGGGGCTTGTTTTTTTGTAACAAAATACATAAAAAATGGAAATATAAAAAAGTCCACGATTCTGTTGCAAGGTCATTTCAATCTATGGTCAATGCCTATCAGCCCTTGATGAATGAGTTTCAAAAAATTAAAGAAGGTTTTTCGTCTCTTCATTTGACGCTAGACGAAACATTAGAGCAACATTACGACTCACACGTTTTTCGTAATATTATTTTTCGTGATATTCATGATGATCCAAGAAATAAATATCCGACAGCATTTAAATTGTATGATGACTTTAACTTTTTGTTTGTTATGCGCTATTCAGATTTTCAAGCTTTTCTTGAGGCGGAAGAAACAGCTGGTGGTTATATTGTTGAGCCGAAAGCGTATGAGTTGCCAAGATATGTAGACCCTTCTATTAGAGGCAATAAGGATGGGTTTTTAAAATATGTAGGCGCGTGTTTAGATGCGTCTGCAAAAAGATCAGAATATGAGAGAATTAAAAAGGTTCAAACCGCTCTTGCTTTTGCGCGAAATTATGCAGATTCCCTGTCGCGGGTTGGATTTATTTTTTACAACGGAAAAAAACCGAATGCGGTAGGCGATCAAGAAAATAAAAAATCTATTTCTAAAATTCTGGATATTCACAAAGGTAATGTTCGATGTGTGTATTTGTGTGAAGAGAAAATTGGTTATTCAGAAGTTTCTTCTTATAAATACTATGAGTTTAGCAGTTATAATCATCAAGAACCTTTTGATGTATCCCATTCAATTTTTGAAAGATTGAGCAAGTGGTTTAAGGTTAGATTAAAAGACGATGTTATTGCTTGGATTAATAAGTTATCAAAGCTACATAGAAATAATAATAGCTCTTCTTGTTGCGTTGTTGATGCTTTTGATTTTGCTAAAACCAAAAAAGAATTTGTCTCTACCAGAACCAGGAAGCGTTTATATAACTTTTTTTTACAGGTTAAGATTGACTCCGGGATAAACTATGACATTGATATTTATTCAAAAAGCTTTTCATTGTTTGATTTTTCTGGTTATTCAAAACCTGTAGCGCTTGGTGAGTGAATAATTATTTTGGATGGTTTTGTGGCAGAATCGCTGGTGATTCTGAAGTTTCACGTCGATTTTCTGCTGAGGCATTACATTTCCATCAACTATTTCCGTGTTCTGGTTCTAGTGGTGCTCATGAAGGTCTTGCTTCGCGTAGAGCTCGCGGGGATTTTGCTTATTTGAGACGATCGAGCGTTGATTTGCATGGTGTTCCCGCCAAACATTTCGCTATCGATTATGCTAACGTCTTTGATTTTAGAGCCCTAATGGGCATGCTTCCTGAAGTAAGGAATTTTTTTATGGCGCAGGCGGAACAACATGGTGACAACAACCCTATTTTTCTGGTAGATGCGGCCGTTTTTTTAGTCCTGCTGTATGGCGATGACACTGTTCAAAGAAAGTTTTTTGATGATACGTTGAATAAGTTTAATTGGATAGTTTTTTGCGATGGTTATGCTTCAGCTTTTGATCAGATGAGAATGTTGGCACCGGAAATAAAAGTTACTTTTGTAAATGAGCAAGATCGTATGATTTATGAAAAAAATTCAATGAACGAGGCTATTTCAGCGCGCGATGATTTTATTCGCACAGTTGTGGAACGAGTCCGTACAGTTGTGGAAAGAGTCGAATAACATCCTTTCTGCTTAAAAATAACAAAGCCTTTGTGGTTTTGAAGGGGTTTAGATACTCTGCTTTTTATGTGAGCTATTCTAATTTTTTGAAGTAGTATAAATAGCTCTTTTTATAAGCGTTATAGGCTTGTTTTTGAGGAGTTTTGGTATGAAATATGTTTTTGGGGTTTTGCTTGTTGCTTTAAGCTTGTCAGCGCCACGCAAGTTTGATTTTTATTCAGAAGAAAAAGGCTTTATTTCCGAAGACGATCAAAGAAATTGGTTAAATATGTACAGTCTTTGTGTTGGGCGGTTTGTTGGTCTGAGGGCAGAAAAAGACATAGCAAGCAAAGAGCCTGATTTTGCGGCTTTTTTGACATCGATTTTTAGCGATCCTGTAATTATTGGTTTAATGAATGAGCGCGTAGAAATCGATTATTCAGCTCCTCTTGATGAGATTAAAGCTCGAAGAGCAGATAAAATCGAATGGCTTAAGGCTTTGAATGCAGCGTTGGCTGGTCGTGGATTTTTAGCAGATGCAGCTGACTTTGATAGAGAAGGGTACATGCCTTCACCTCAGCAAACAATAATTTTCCCAAGTTCTGAGGAATTTAGAAAAGGCGGATATGTTGCCACGTTTTTGTGCACCAATACATATCGTTTGGGGTATTATGATGCCGAAGGGCGCGATGCTCAGGCATGGGGTAGTCGTCCAAGCAGATATCCTTTTCCTCTGCAAATGATTAGTAAAATACTTTATGAAGACCAAATGAACAAATTGCTCTCTGAAATCGATTTTGGGGGGAGTCATCCAGTCAGAATCGCGAGAAACTATTTATTTGCGTTGCCCGGCACAGAAGGCTTGCCGCTAGATGATTGGAATGTGCTTTTGGTTCAAGAGGGTTTTGCTGTTCCTGATAATCAATCTGCTCATGCAGCTAGATTTATAACAAAACCATTTTTGGGATCGATTCTTAATTTTTTACGTTGTGCGCGGGCTTTTAGTATAGAAAATCCTACGCATTTTTTCTTTAGATCTCATGGCGATCAAGTCGTTGTTAGAAATTTTGAAAGACCAGCTTTTGGCGGATCGCATGCATATGATTTTATGAAGCCAGGTTGGGAGCATTCTTTGCAGGCACAATCAAATACCGGAGTTGGTCTGGTAACATTGATGGAATCTATTTTTAAGTTGCTTGCGCTTCCTGAAGATAGAATCGAAGGTGTCTATGGTCTGCCTGGATATGCAGACTGCTCAGATGATGAAGGTGCAAGCGCGCCAAGAAGTCGTCGCGGTTAATTTTCCCTGGAGGTTTTTTTGTGAAAATTTTGTTGATTCTATTTTGTTCGATGGCTTTGGTTGCAGAAAATTTTGTTTGTGATGAAGACAAGCAAGCGTATGAACATATTGTTTCTTGGCAGCAGTCTGGGGATGCAAAAGAATTAATTAAAACAAAAAATATTAAAGAGCGAGATCCTCTTTTTAATTCATTTTTGACGTTGTTTGTTTCACATCCAACAGTTCGGGAATTATTGAAGAATCGTCCGCATGATAATTATGCGAATGTCTCTATTCCTACAGCTGATGAAGTGACGGCAGAAGCAGATGACAAAGCAAATGAGCCTGAAGTTGCCTATCTTGCATGGAAAGATTCGTTTGAGCAAGCGCTTGGCTTATTTTCTGGGCATATTATTGAACATTCTATACACAAAACACCATCAACGCTGGTCTTTTGGTTTGATGCATTTCCTCAGTTTGTTGTAAAAATGAGAGTGAAAAATGGATACCGACTCGGTTTTTACGATGCTGAGGGTAAAATGTGCTGTGCGGTCCCAGGCTGTAGCGTCAGCGAATTTGATTTTCCAGTACAAGAAGTCAGCAGGGTTTTGTGTGCTTCAGAAGTCCAATCATATGCTGT